>CALGEF010000425.1 GCA_937881755.1 uncultured Acidobacteriota bacterium | reverse complement strand
CCGAGTCGTGCGGTGCTGGCTTGAGACCGCCGTTTTTGTGACGTTCTAGAATATATTCGATGATTGCGCCGGACTCGAATATCCGGACATCACCGTCCTCGAGGACAGGGACACGCCCAAGCGGATGGCGGCTGCGATGCGCATCGGACTTGAGGTCCCTGGGGTGGAAAGCCATCTTGTTGAGTTCGTAAGGCAGTCCAAGCTCCTCCAGCAGCCAAACAATCCGTCCCGCGCGGGAATTCGGGGCAAAATGAACCTTCAGCATCGTGTCTTCTCCTTTGATCTGCGTTGTCTTTCATTTGACATCATCCGAATGCCGAAATCAGTCGGCTTCCGTCAGATCCCAATCGCCAACAATATGACGGCTCATCTGCCAGAACGCCCAGGCGCCTCCGGCCGATGCAAGCGTGCCCGGTTTAAGTCCGCTACGCCACGCGTTGACGTCGCCATCAAGCGACGAGCCAATTTCGTTAAGCGTGGAGATCAAGACAAGGGACGGAATGCACTGTTCCTTTGGTTACACGAACGCGAACACATGTCCTTCAGCGCGGAGGAAGTCCGCGGATCATCGTCAGGAACTCAAGGCGCGTTCCGGCGCGGCGATGCTCGGACAATGCCTGATAGTCGGGGTCTGCATACCACGCGCGGGCTTGTGCTTCGGATGGAAACTTGAAGATGATCATCCTGCCGGTGCGGGGCGAAAGCCCTTCCAATGTGAAAGCCTCGTCGTCAAAGGTGACGAACTCACCGCCATACTTCTTCAGCATAGGGAAGAAACCCTTCTCATATTGACGGTAGGTCGGAGCGTCTTCGATGATCAGATTAACGACAGCGTATACAGGAATATCGGTCACGGATTGACACCTCAAATGGACTGGACCGGTTCGAGCGGCGGCTCGTTCAGCGCTTCGCGATAGTTCTGGTGGAAATGATGCAGCGCCGGCTCATTGCGTCCCAGAATGACTTCCTTCAGCCGGCTGCTTGCGGCCGCCTTTTGCTGCATCGCCCCCATAACGTAGTCTTCCTGTTCGATTGTGCTGTTGAAGACTTCGAAGATCACTTTCAGACTGGGGCCGCTTCGGTTGGGGATATATGCTGCACTTGCATCGGCAATTTCAGCATCCGTTGCCACCGCATGAGCTGCGGCTTCCGGCGTGAAATAGAAGCTGTTTCTCGTTATGGATCGACCAGGATTGGCGGGGTCGGGATAAATGCGCACCAGAGTGGCGGTCTCCGAGCTGCAAATCAGCTGAACGTTCGGAAACAAATAATAGAGCACAAAGGCACCTCGGGAGATCTGCCACTCAGCCTCCGGCATGGAGCGCATGGCGTCGATCCCGCGGCTGGCCGTTACAAAGCGATGATGGCGACCGAATAGCTTGAAATGCAGATTGTTGCCATAAAACAGCTGGCCAAACGTGTCCTTGTGCAGCTTGCCGAAATGGTAGGTCTCGCCAAATGTATCGTTGGCGAGTTTCCAGTTGAGATCGGCGTCAATTGTCTTCTCACCCATGAATCCATGTCTGCCGAGGTCATAGGATGAAAGCTCTGCCACGAGCTCAGCACCAAGCAATTCTTCGATATCGAGATGACCGTCCGGCTGCGGATGTACCCAGAGCAGACCGTCATGTTCCACTGAGGGCAGCGCGATCAGGCCGTTGCAGGACTTGTCGATCACTCCGAAGTGAGCTTCATCCGGTACGGCGAGAAGAGCGCCGGTATTGGAATAGCTCCAATTATGGAAGGGACAGAGGAAAATGGACTTCTTGCCACGCGCCTCGGTCGCCACTTTGGCGCCGCGGTGACGGCAGGCGTTCAGGAAAACGCGAAACTTGCCCTGCTGGTCGCGCGTCGCCAACATCGGGATGCCCAGATCATCCATCGTGAAGTAAGTACCGGGTCCCGGAAGGTCCTGCGACAGGCCGATCAGCTGCGGATGATTGCTGAAAAACGATTGCCATTCCCTGTCGGCCTGTTCGCGGCAGACATAGGGCGCTGTCGGCATGCGGTACTGAACGCCGGCATCAATATTCCTGCCCTCATCAAGCTGCTGCATCAGCTCCTTTAGGATTTCCACCTGCAATTCGTGTTTCACTCGTGCTTCTCCCTCTTAGTGTACAATCCCTGCTCTGCCGTCAGATTACCATACCGGTCAGTTGAGTCTTGTGAGCCAGGCTGCCACCGCTTCTCCAATGGCTTCGCCTGAGTCTTCCTGTATGAAATGTAAGCCGGGCACCGTCACTTCCTGCTGGTTTGGCCAGGAGCGGCAGAACTCGCGCTGGGCGCCGACAAGGATCGAACCGGGGTCGGCATTGATGAAGAGCTTGGGGATCGGGCTTTGCGCCATCCAGTCCGCATACTGCTGGACCAGCGCCACAATGTTCGCCGGCTCTCCGGCAATCGGGATCTGCCGCGGCCAGTTGAGCATGGGCTGGCGGTCCTCTTCCTGTGCAAATGGCGCGCGATAGGCTTCCATTTCCTCGTCTGACATTGTGCGAATGATCGAATTCGGCAGCACGGCTTCGATGAACATGTTACGTTTGAGGATGAGGCCTTCGCCCTTGGGCGAGCGGAAACCCTGAAAGATACCCCGCGCACCTTCCGGCCAGTCATTCCAGGACGGAAGCGGCATGACGATCGCTTCCATGTAAGTGATGGCACGCACTTGCTGGGGGTGCAGCCGCGCCCAGTGAAATCCAAGTGCGCTGCCCCAATCATGGATCACCAGCGTCACGCTTTGATTGCCGATCAGGGCGTCAAGCTGCGCCGCCAACAGGTCATAGGTTCCCTCCAGAGTGTAGCGCCCTGGCCCGTCGCTGGCCGGGAGTTTCTCGGATGCGCCATGACCGATAAGATCGGGCGCAATCACACGGCCGAGGCTCGCCAGTGGCGGCATCACATCCCGCCAGAGATAGCTCGATGTCGGATTACCATGCAGCAGTACTATGGGATTTCCGCTGCCCATTTCCATATGTGCGAGACGTCGGCCATGGACGGTCGTGAACAATTTGGGTGGCAGGATTGTCGTCATTCGATAGCACTCCGGATCAGACGAAAGTGGATGGCAATGTGCTGCAAGTCTCGAGCTGTGTATCCGGGAATTGCGGGTCTGCCTTAAAAGCAGGTGACAGGATGCCGATCAGCTGCCGGTCGACGAAGTTCATCACCGTGACAGCGGTCAGGAGGACGAGAACGAGGTTGCGATAACCCGCCCCCTCGCGCCGCCGCAACGCCGCCGCGTTCATTCCGGCCTGCATGTCGCTTCGATCGACCCGAGGCCATCGATTTCGCAACGCACCACATCACCCGGCTTGAGGAATTGCGGCGGTTTCATCGCCCCGCCTACACCGCCGGGCGTGCCTGTAAAGATGACGTCTCCGGGCTCGAGGGTCATGGCTTGTGAGAGTTCGGCCACCTGTTGCCAGACATTGAAGATGAGATGACGTGTGTTAGAGGACTGACGCACATCGCCATTGACGCTGCACCGGATGCCCAGCGCATGGACGTCACCCGCTGCCTGGCTTGTCGTGATCCAGGGGCCGAAGGGGGCATGCGTATCGAAAGACTTGCCGAGCGAATATTGCGGCGTCCGCAGTTGCCACATGCGTTCGCTGACATCATTGCCGATGCAATATCCGAAGATGCGAGATGGGGCGTCTTCGACCGAAATGTGGCGTCCGCCCTTGCCGATGACGGCGACCATCTCGACCTCGTAATCCGTAGTGAAGGAACCGCGCGGGATCTCGATCGGGTCGAACGGGCCATTCACAGCGGTCGCCGCCTTGGTGAACCAGATCTGGTGGGGCGGCGTCTCCATGCCGGCCTCCTCGACATGGTCGGCATAGTTGAGTCCGATGGCAAAGATCTTGCCGGGGCGCGGAACGGGTGCAAGAAGACGGACGCTGTCGAGCGCGATCCGCTCGCCTTGCTGCGCCAGGGCGCCAACATTGTCAGCCAGCGCCTCCCAATTGCCGATCAGCGCGATCATGTCCGCAGCGATGCCGGACAGGGAGACGATCTGGCCGTCATCAACGAGGACGCCCGGCTCGGCTTTGTCATGCCGCAGGAAGGTCAGGAGATGCATCAGGGTTTCCTTTTCTGTGTTGGTGAAGCGCGACCAGGCAGCCTGCCTTAGTCCCGGATCTGTTCGGCCCAGGGTTCGCGGTCTTCCTCTCCGCCAAAAAAGTCCGGATCATCGACCACGTCCTGCAGCGGCAGAGCGATGTCAGCGCCGCGCGGGAGAGCCGCAAGTTCTGCGGAAAGCGCGGCCACCTGCTCCGGATACGCGCCGGCAAGATCATTCTGTTCCTGCGGATCGTCGGCCAGATTGAACAGTCGGACCGGCGTGTTAGCGATCAGGACCAGTTTCCAGGGATAGCGAT
>CALGEF010000424.1 GCA_937881755.1 uncultured Acidobacteriota bacterium | reverse complement strand
GGCCCAGCCCCCTTTCAGGTCTCCATAGACCCCCGTCGTGGATAGATAGGTTATGGACCGGGCATGGCCGGCCTGGCGACCCGCCGCCAGTGCAGCGGGGCAGCCGTGCCGGCCGGGCGGCAGCGTGATCAGCCAGTGCGCGCCCGCCGGCACATCGACGGGTCCCTCCCCGGTCCAGACCGACGCGTCGATGCCCAGGGCCTTAAGATGCGCCGCCTTCGCAGCCGTTCGGACCGTTCCGGCAACCTGCCAGCCCGCCGGCCGCAGCTGCCCGGAAAGCTGCAGGGCGCTATAGCCAAGCCCGAAAACAAAAAGCAGAGATTGCGGGGAAGTCATTTGCCAGTACCAGAGCGCCGTTGCCTATACCGGGCTGAATAAACGGTTCGGAGCCAACTGCCCATGTCCCTGATAGCCTTCGTCGCCGGAACCGTTCTGATGATGCAGTCGGCGGGGGCAGAACTTGCCAGGGCCGAAGAGGCCCGGCTTGAGGCCTGCGTCGCGAAGACCGGAACCGATCCCGGCAACGCCTACGAGGACGGTCTTGCCTGGAGCTATGAGGGCAACCGGCCCGGCGCGCGCCAGTGTACGGCGCTGGCCCTGATCGCGCTTGGCAATTACGAGACCGGCGCCGGGCGGCTGGAATCTCTCGCAGCTTCCACGGACGGCGGCACCATGGAGCAACGCGCGATCTACCTGTCGCAGGCCGGTCAGGCCTGGATCATGGCCGGGGCGCCGGAAGTCGCCGTGATGTCTTTTTCGAACGCCCTTACCATGGCGCCGGGGATGGCGGACCTGCTGCTTGACCGGGCGAGCGCCTATATCCTGATCGAAGAATGGGACAAGGCGCTGTCGGATCTCGACCTGGCGCTCGCCAATTCGCCCGGCTTTGGCCCGGCGTATCAGTTGCGCGCGCAGGTCTACCTCAACAGGAAGAGCTATGACCTCGCGATGCGCGACGTGGAAGCCGCGATGGCGGCCGATCCGAAGAACATAGACACGCTGCTGGTGCGCGGGCGTGTGCGGGAGGCG
Source organism: uncultured Acidobacteriota bacterium (assembly GCA_937881755.1). Lineage (GTDB taxonomy): Bacteria > Pseudomonadota > Alphaproteobacteria > Caulobacterales > Hyphomonadaceae > Hyphomonas. The sequence continues at coordinate 15,106 of CALGEF010000424.1, read as the reverse complement.
ATCCGGGTCGCTGAAGAAGACGGCGTGCCGCAATAACCGGCTCCGTCAGGCGCCATACCGCGCCTCCAGCATTGACCAGACCGCGCGCAGGCTACACGGCGCGCCGCCCTCCGGCCGGCCGTATTTCGACTTGCGCCAGGCCCAGATGTCGAAGTGGGCCCAGCTCTTTGCGCTGACGAACTGCTTGAGGAACACCGCTGCCGTGATCGAGCCGGCGAAGCTGCCGCCGGAGTTCACGAGATCAGCGACCGGGCTCTTAAGCTCTGCCAGGTAGGGATCCCAGAGCGGCATGCGCCAGACCGGATCACCGGTGCGCTTCGACGCGGCGAGGATGTCAGCGGCCAGCTGGTCGTCGTCGGTGTAGAGCGGCGCAAGGTCGGCGCCGAGCGCGACACGGGCCGCGCCGGTGAGGGTTGCGAAATCGAGCAGCAGGTCCGGGTCGTCTTCACTGGCGCGCGCAAGCGCATCGCCGAGAACGAGGCGGCCTTCGGCGTCGGTATTGTCGATCTCGACCGTCAGGCCCTTACGGCTGGAGAGGATATCACCTGGCCGGAAAGAATTGCCGGCAATCGCGTTCTCGGCGGCCGAGACGTAAAGCTTCAGGTGCACTGGCAGACCGGCTCCCATCACGAGTTCGGCGAGCGCGATGGCGTGCGCGGCGCCGCCCATGTCCTTCTTCATGATACGCATGCCATCGCTGCCCTTGATGTTCAGGCCGCCGGAATCGAACGTGATGCCCTTGCCGACGAGCGAGACTTTCGCGTCCCCGGGCTTGCCCCATTCCAGTTCGAGGAAGCGCGGCGCTTCGGTGGCGGCGCGGCCCACGGCGTGGACCATCGGATAGTTCGCCGCGAGCAGCGCGTCGCCAACGATGGCGGTGAGCCTGGCGCCGAAGCGTTGCGCCAGGGCGGCCATCTCCGCTTCCAGGCCGGCAGGTGTCATGTCCGCGGCCGGCGTGTTGACCATGTCTCGCAGATGGGCGGCGGCCTCAGCCTCGCGCGACAGCCGCTCGCCGTCCTTGCCGGCGGGGACCCTGAGCCGGGGCGGATTGGTCTTCTCGGACTTGTAGCGCTCAAAACGGTACGCCCCGTCCGCCCAGGCGGCCGCGATGTGGGCGAAGGGCTGGCCGGCGTCCTGCGCGATTTCGTAGTCGCCTTCCGGCAGGCGGCCCGACAGGGCCGCGACCGCAAGGGTGTCCTTACCGCCGCCGAGGCCGAACAGGACAGATTGCAGCGCTCCGGTCTCACCCGGCACCAGAACCGCCTGTCCTGCCCCGGCCTTGAAGCTTTGCGCCGCCGCAATCGCGCGCGCGCAAGAGAACGGATCGTCCGTGAGCGCGGTGAAGGTCTGGGCGGTGTAGAGGTAAATGCGGGCCGCGTGTTCCGGCTCGGCGGTGAAGCTCTTGTGCATGGCGCGTTCCTGAAGGGTTTCAGGGTTAAGGCCGCAAGCGGCGACGTTAACCGAACTTTGACCCCGGCGGTTCAGTATCGGGGCTTATGCTGGCGATACATACACGGAGCCCGATGATGTCCAGTGCCAAAACGTCCCTGGCTTTGATTGCCTTTGCGCTGGCTGCGTCTGCCACCTCGTGTGCGTCTGCGCCGAAAGATGACGCGGCGCTGGCGATGCAGGAAGCCATGAAGCCGGCCTCCCCCAAAGAACGCACGGCAGCCAACCGCGCCGATCCGCTGACGCGTGCCAACTTCTGGGCCAGGGAACACCTGAAGGACGGCGAAGACCTGACGGTCAGCCTCGAATTTGCCCGGGCGCTGCGCGAAATCGGCAGCCATGAACGCGCCCTGGACGTCCTGTCACGCGCGTTGATCGTGCACCCTGAAAGCGCCGACGCGCTGATGCTGCTCGGCCGGATCCAGATGGCCACTGGCGATGTAGCTGCCGCCGGCCGGGTATTCCACCGGGCGACTGAAGTTGCCCCGGAGCGGGCGGAAACCTGGGCCGCGCTCGGCACCACGTTTGACCGCGAAGGCCAGCATAAGCTGGCACAGACTGCCTATCAGAGAGCGCTGGAACTCGAGCCTCTCCGGACAACCACGCTGACCAACTATGGCCTGTCGCTCGTGCTGACCGGTGACCTGCCGGGCGCTGAAGCGAAGCTGCTTAAAGCAGCAGCGAACGCCGATGCCGGCGCCCGCGTAACCGAAAACCTGGCGCTGGTGCTGGGCCTGCAAGGCAGGTTCGAGGACATGAAAACCGTCAGCGGCGCCGCAGCGCCCGAACAGGTGGTCGACCAGAATGTCGCCCTGCTGCAAGGGCTTATCCAGCCCGTGCGCAGCTGGGATGCGCTGGCGGAGAAACCTACGCCGGTTCGCGTTGCCGAAACCTTGCCCAGGGCTGAAACGCAGATCGCTGAGCCCGTGACCGGCGTAGATGGCGCAGCCGCAGCCGAGGCCCCAGGGCGGACGCTGCGCCGGCGCAACTAGGTATCGAAGCGGATACCCTGCGCCAGAGGCAGCGCGCTCGAATAATTGATCGTGTTGGTGGCCCGGCGCATATAGCCCTTCCAGGCATCCGAGCCGGACTCCCGTCCGCCGCCGGTTTCCTTCTCGCCGCCGAACGCCCCGCCGATCTCCGCGCCGGATGTGCCGATGTTGACGTTGGCTATTCCGCAATCCGATCCCGACGCGGCGAGGAAATGCCCGGCTTCGCGCAGGTCCGTAGTGAAGATGGAGGAGGACAGGCCGGCGGAGACGGCGTTGTTGAGGGCGATGGCATCGCCGAGGTCAGTGTAGCGCATCACGTAGAGAACCGGCGCAAAGGTCTCTCGCAGGACCGGGCCGGTCTGCGCAGGCATGACAACGAGCGCGGGGCGCCGGTAGGTGCCCCCGGCTGTTTCAACAGGCTCTCCGCCGAAGACGTTGCCACCTGCCGCTTTGGCTTCGGCAAGCGCCGCCGTCATTGCCTCCCCCGCCTCGGCATCGATCAACGGGCCGACCAGTACGCCAGGTGACATCGGGTTGCCGACTTTCGCCGATGCCCAGGCAGCCCGCAGGCGCGGGATAAGCGCATCTGCGATCTGTTCGTGCACAAACAGCCGGCGCATCGTGGTGCAGCGCTGGCCGGCGGTGCCAAGCGCGGAAAACGCGATGGCGCGCACGGCCAGGTCAAGATCGGCAGACGGACAGACGATGGCGGCATTGTTGCCACCGAGTTCCAGGATCATCTTGCCGAAGCGCGCCGCAACAACGGGCGCCACCGCGCGGCCCATCCGCGTCGAACCGGTGGCCGACACAACGGCGACACGCGGATCGCCAGCAAGCACCGCGCCGGTCTGCGGTCCGCCGATCAGGCAAGCCGCAAGGCCTTCGGGCGCGTCGCCGAACCGGCGCGCCGCCCGTGCGAAGACCGCCATCACTGCAAGTGCTGTCAGCGGCGTTTTCTCGGAGGGTTTCCAGATGACAGGATTACCGCAGATCAGGGTCAATGCAGCGTTCCAGGCCCAGACCGCAACCGGGAAATTGAAGGCCGTGATGACAGCCGTGACGCCCGCCGGGTGCCAGGTTTCCATCATCCGGTGGCCCGGGCGTTCCGAGGCAATCGTCAGCCCGTGCAGCTGGCGGGAGAGACCGACGGCAAAGTCGCAGATATCGATCATCTCCTGCACTTCGCCCGTCGCTTCCGCCGGGATCTTGCCGGCTTCAAGCGTCACGAGGGTTGCAAGATCATCTTTCGCGCTGCGCAGTTCCTCGCCAAGCAGTCGGACGAGTTCGCCGCGTCTCGGCGCCGGCACGTCGCGCCACCGGGTGAAGGCCGTTGCGGCAGAGGTGAGCGCGGCTTCGACAGCCTCGGGCGAATGGACGGGCAAACAGGTGAGGACATCGCCGGTGAGCGGCGTGCGGCAGGCGAGCGCGCCGCCGACTCCAGCCTGGAGATCGAATCTGGCAAGGGTGGCGGCAACAAGGGGCATAAGGCTCATGCGCCGGGTCTAACGTCACCGGGCGCGCAGGGAAAGCCCTGCCCGTCCGCCAGGTTTGCAGGCTGAGGTATCAGGTCGCGGAGTCGATTTGCGGGGCGGCCTGATTCTCGTTCTGCATCTTTTCGTACTTGATGTAGGCCGGGCCGAGCACGATGAGGAAAAGCACAGGCAGGAAGAACAGGATCATCGGAACCGTCAGCTGGGCTGGCAGCGCAGCGGCCTTCTTCTCGGCTTCCGACATCCGCATCTCGCGGTTTTCCCGGGCCATCAGGCGCAGCGCGTCACCGAGCGGCGTGCCGTACCGCTCGGCCTGCGCGAGCGCCATGCAGACAGCTTTCACGCCTTCATGGCCGGTGCGGATCGCGAGATTTTCGTACGCCTGCCGGCGGTCCGGCAAAAAGGAGAGCTCCGCCAGGGTGATGCCGAACTCTTCGGCGAGTTCCGGCGACGCGCTGCCGATCTCCTGGCTGACCTTGTTGAAGCCCATCTCGATCGACATGCCGGCCTCGACGCAGATGAGCAGCATGTCGAGCGAGTCCGGAAAGGCCCGCATCAGGGACTTCTGACGTTTCTGGGCGAGGCTGGAGATGTAGATGTTGGGCGCATAGAATCCAGCAGCGGCGCCGAAGGCCAGCGAGCCGTATTTCATGACCGTACTGAGCCCATGGTCATTGATGAAGAAGATGTAGATGAACGTTACCAGAGCACCAAGGAACGGCAACGCCATGCGTGCGAAATAGAAGCCCGAGATCGGCCCGGGGCCGCGCATGCCCGCCTGGTTCATCAGCTTGACGACGTTCGGATCTTCCAGCGCCTTGGCGAGGTTCAGTTTCGACGAAATATTGCCAACGAGGGAATCATTCCTGCGGCGCAGGCCCTTCTTCTCGAGCGCGGCGCGGCTCTGCTTGCGCAGTCGTTCGCGCTGGCTGGCGACAGCCTTCAGGCGCGTCTCAAGCTTATTGCCCTGCAGGTAGGGCAGGAAAACGGTAAGCAGTGTACCAAAGACCGCAGCCGCGACGAGGTATGCCGCGAGCGTCTGAGGCCGGGATAAGGAGAGAATGAACTCGTACATCGCCGCCCGCCCTACATGTCGAAATTGATCATGTTGCGCATCACGGTTACGCCGAGGCCCATCATAACTGCCGCAACTACAAGTATCACGTGTCCGGTTTCGGTCAGGAAGAGCTCCATGATGTAGTCGGGCGTTGTCATGAACACCATCGTACCCACAGCAAACGGCAGGGAGCCGATGATCATGCCGGACGCTTTGGCCTCAGAAGACATGGCGCTGACCTTTTCCCGCATCATCTTGCGTGACCGGATGACTGTTGAGAGATTTCCGAGGGCTTCGGAAAGGTTGCCGCCTGCTTTCGCCTGGATCACCAGCACGATGGCGAAGAAATTCACTTCCTGCAGCGGCATGCGCTTGTAGAGCTGGCCAAGCGCCCGTTCGAGACCGGATCCCATTGATAGGTTGTCAGCAAAGGTCAGGAACTCCTTGCGCAGCGGCTCAGGGCTCTCCTTGGCGATGATCCGGATACACTCATTCAGTGGCAGGCCGGTCTTCACACCGCGAACGATAACATCCAGCGCGTCGGCAAACTGGTTGATCATCTTCCTGTGGCGGCCCTTGGTCATCGTGCTGAGCACAAAGTTAGGCAGTCCCAAAGTGCCCGCGAAGAAGGCCGCCCCGCAGAGCAATGGCCGGCTCTTGAAGCTGATGCCGCTGATAACGAGGCCCTCAGCACCGGACATCCAGACGGCTCCGGCGCAGACGACACCGGTAATGACCGAGATGATCCAGAATGCTGGAACTGACAGCTCGAGGCCGGCCTGGGTCAGGCGTGAACCGATATCCCTTGATGCCGATTTCCTGCGCGCCGTGTCCTGCTTGCGCAGGTTGTCAAGCATCTCCTGCGTCTTGGCCCGGCGCCTGGCTGTGTCGTCGGTGGCCTTGCTGGCCGCTTTCGACATCTTCGCCGCGCGCCCTGCCCCGATCTCGCGCGCGCGTTTCCTGGCCGCCTCGCCCTTGCCGGAAGTGAACGCGAAGCCGATACCGACGATCGCAATGAAGGCGAGAGCGGCCACGAGCAGGGTCAACAATGCGCTGCTCATCAGGCGTTATTCAACGCGTCGAGCGCGCCGGCTAATTCGCGCTCCATGTTGTAGTAGGCGGCGCGCTCCCAGAAGCGCGGACGGCCGATCCCCATGCCGCGGTGCCGGCCGATAATCCGGCCGTCATCGTCCTCACCCTCGATTTCGTACTTGAGAAGATCCTGCAAGATGATGGTTTCGCCCTCGAGACCGAGCACTTCCGTGATACCCATGATACGGCGTGAGCCATCACGCAGGCGCGAGGCCTGCACGACCACGTCAATCGAGCCGACGATCATTTCGCGGATGGTTTTTGCCGGCAATGCAAAGCCGCCCATCGTGATCATGGATTCTACCCGGCTCAGTGCTTCGCGGGCTGAGTTGGCGTGCAGCGTGCCCATCGAGCCATCGTGGCCAGTGTTCATGGCCTGCAGAAGATCGAACGCCTCGGGCCCGCGCACCTCGCCCACGATGATGCGCTCAGGACGCATACGCAGACAGTTCTTGACGAGATCGCGCATCGTGATCTCGCCGGATCCTTCGATATTAGGCGGGCGCGTTTCGAGACGCACGACGTGTGGTTGCTGGAGCTGAAGTTCGGCTGAGTCTTCGCAGGTAATGACGCGCTCACCCGGCTCTATGAAAGCAGTAAGGCAGTTCAGAAGCGTCGTCTTGCCCGATCCGGTACCACCGGAGATCAGAACATTGCACCGGCTGAGGCCGATGATACGCAGGATTTCCGCGCCGGCTTCGCTGATCGAGCCGAACTTCACGAGGTCCTGAAGCTTCAGCTTGTCCTTTTTGAACTTACGGATAGTGAGCGTAGGGCCGTCAATTGCAAGCGGAGGTGCGATCACGTTGACGCGCGAGCCATCAAGCAGGCGTGCGTCGCAGATCGGCGAGCTTTCATCGACGCGGCGGCCGACCTGCGATACGATCCGCTGACAGATATTCATAAGCTGGGCATTGTCGCGAAAGCGAATATTGGTGCGCTCAATCTTGCCGTTGACCTCGATATAGGTCGTGTCGGCGCCGTTGACCATGATATCTGCGATGTCGTCCCTGGCCAGCAGCGGCTCAAGCGGGCCATAACCAAGCACGTCGTTACAGATGTCGTCCAGCAGGTATTCCTGCTCCGACATCGACATCACTACATTCTTGATACTGATGATCTCGACAACAATGTCGCGGATTTCCTCGCGCGCGCTTTCCGTATCCAGCTGTGCAAGCTGGGAGAGGTCGATCGTGTCGATCAGCGCATTGAAGACCGTGGTCTTAATTGAATAATACTGCTCGGAGTGCTGGTTAACCTTTCGAATGGGCTCCGGCTTGATTTCGGGCGCCTTAAGCTTGACGTCCGGTGCAGGGCCTGCGCCGGGCGCGCCAGCTGCCGGCTTGGGCTGCGCCGTAGCGGAGGGAGACGGCGCGGGTTTCGGCGCCGCAGGCTTCGGCACCAACGCGGCCGCAGGCGCCGCGCCAGGAAGCGTGGGCGCTGTTGCGCCAGAGCGTTTTCCGAAGGCCATATTCCTACCTGTCCAGTCGAACCGGGCTTACTTGCCCAGAAGTTTCTTGATGAAGGATCTTTCCTCAGCCTGTATCGACCGGCCTGTCAGCAAGCAGGCAAGCTGGTCGATGGCAATTGAGGATTTTGCTGCCGGCGAGGTTTCGGAAATCATCTGGCCATTATTGGCTGCCATGCCGAACACCTCCGGCTCGAAGGGCACGATGATCTCCGGTTCAACACCGATCGCCGCAGCGAAGTCCTTCACCGGTATCTCAGGGCGTTTCGGCACGCCGCACATATTCAGGACAAGGCGCGGCGCATGGTCGTTGACCCGGTGCCCCTTGATCTGGTCGATCATGTTCTTGCCATTGCGAAGCGAGGCGAGATCCGGCTGGCACACGATGATCACCTCGTCCGAAGCAATCAGCATGTTACGGACCCAGTGACTCCAGACATGTGGCAGGTCCAGCACCATGTAAGGCACGTTGCGGCGAACACTCTCGACGACCATCGCATAGGACTCGTCCGGGATATCGATGATCTGGTTGATGTTGGCCGGCGCCGTGAAGAGTGAAAGGCGTTCGGTCGCACGCGACATCAGGCGCTCAATAACGGCATTGTCGGCGCGCTCCGGCGCCAGCAGCGCATCCGCGATGGTCTGCGGCGTGTCCTGATTGAAGTCGAGAGCCGTTGTGCCGAACGACAGGTCGAGATCAACAAGTGTTGTATTGACGTGGGTGTTTTCAGCGAGGGCCCAGGCGAGGTTGTGCGCAATTGTCGAGGCTCCAACCCCGCCCTTGGCGCCGACCACCGAGATCTGCTTGCCAAGGAAGGGCGCACTCGGATCAGTGAACAGGGCCGAGATCGAGCGGATGATGCTCAGGGGCTGGAAGGGCGGAACAAGGTATTCGGAGACCCCGCGTGCCACGAGTTGACGATAAAGCCTGATGTCGTTGACAGCGCCGATGACCAGAACCTTGACATGATCGTCGCAATGCTCCGCCAGCGTATCAATTTCGTTCAGAACCTGGCTGGCCTGGGCCGAAGACTCAACCATCAGCAGGTTGGGCGTCGGATTGGCCCGCAGGTCAGCCACCGCGGCTGGGATTCCGCCTGGAATACATTGCACCGTTGCGCGCCCCATGCGCCGGTCCGCAGCGCAGATCTGCATCAGGGCGCGGGTTTCCTCACGCTCATAAAACAGTTTGATCGAAATGGCCGGCAGGATCCCATCCCCGCCAGACTGTTCCACCGGCGCGAATGAGAATTGCGCTGGCGCAACAGGCTTCGAGGCAAAATCCGATACTGGCTGGACCGGCTGCGCATACGTCTGCGCAAACGGATCCTGCGTGTCATGATCATTCGCCCATGTCAGCGCGTCTTCATTGAACACGTCTTCGAACTCGGCTCCGAAGTCGTCCTCAAAAAGTGCCTTTTCCTTAGCCATCTGCGCATACTCCTTTTGCCGGACGAGCCAGCCTTAGTTCACAGCGTCTGAAACAGTGCCCGATTCCTGATCCGCCCGCGCGGCGGCCGTTGTCTCGCCGAGACGGAATTTCTCGAGGATGACTTCCCGCCTCAGGATGTCAGACTGGCCGAGCGGACGATTGCCCAGAAGATCGGCAGGATCTGCGATCATGGCCGCAAGGTTGCTGCGGATTGAACAGCCGAGTGACGGCAGGGCATTGTTGGATGACAGGTCGGCAAAATCGAGCGTCGCCAGTGACTGGCAATTCGGCGCAACGGCGTCATAGACCTGAAATGCAAGGATCATCGGCTGCGAGTACGCCTCCCCCGCGCCGTGGGCAGCGCCGGAAATCTCGTCATACTGAATGCCCTTTTCCCAGGCGATCGTGCGAGCTTCGGCAATCGCCGTCACCGCGAGCTGCGGATTGGCGCTCGCCGCGGGCAGCGAAAGGACAAGCGGGCCTTGCCCTCTCTGGGCATAGACGCCGATGAAGTTACGGATCCGCGCGCGGTCCTCTCCCGACAGTTCACTGGCTGCCGGATCGATCACAACTTCGAGGAACTCGGTCCGCTTCGTGACGCCGATTTCATGACGGGAGAGTGCGGTGCCCTCGAGATAGTCCGGCGGGACGGCGGTCGGAGCGCTGCTCACGCAGGCACCGAGGCTCAGGAGCCCGGCACCGAGGGCGAACAGCTTCAGGTTCGGTTTTGAGACGATGGTCATAGCTCGCTCCCCTATTCTTCCATGAAGCCCACTGGGGCCCGGTAATCTTCTGCTTTGACCGGCGCGCCGTCGCGGCCGTAGGTTTCATTCAGCCTGCCAAAGAAGATGGTCTTGGCGTCAGAGGCATTTGCATAGCCATCGGCCGGTGTACGCAGTGCTGACTTGGCTGCGGGATTGACGAGGTAGGGCGTGACGATGACGACGAGTTCGCTTTCCTCGGACAGGAAATCCCGGGACTGAAACAGGGCGCCGAGTACCGGCAGCTTTTTCAGGCCTGGAACCTGGTCAAGGTTCTGGCGATCTTTAACCGAGATGAGACCCGCCATCATCATCGAGCCGCCTGAAGGCAACTCAATGGTTGATTCGGCGCGCCGCACCGTAAGACCGGGCAGCGTGACCCCCTCGATCAGAATAACATTGCCCTGATCATCGACTACCGTCTGGCTTTCGCCCTGAAACGCACCCTGTGAAGTCAGCTCCGAAACCTCGGTCGATATCTTGAGGGATATGCGACCTTCGGAGAGAACGACCGGGGTGAAGCCCAGCCCGACCCCGTAAGGCTTGAACTCGATGGTGATGCGGCCCTGGTTATCCTGGCCAACGGGAACCGGGAACTCGCCGCCCGCGAGGAACTTGGCGCTTTCGCCAGACATCGCAACCATGGTCGGCTCTGCCAGCGTCTTGACGACCCCGATGCGCTCCAGCGCGTTGAACGCTGCACCGATGCGGGCCTGCAGGTCATCACCAACATAGTTGGTATAAGCTGCCGTGCCGCCGATACCTCCGAGCGGCCGGCCCTGGATCGGGAAGCCTAAATCGCTGCTGATGTTGCCTGTGCCGCTGAAGGGCAAACCCGGCACAAGTGCAGTGTCGCGTGTATTTACAGGCGGCGAACCGAGGAAGAGCTGCTTTTCGACGAGATTGGCCAGATCGCCCCAGTTCGGCACGCCGGACAGATTGATCCCCAGCTGCTTCACGATGTTGCGCTGCATCTCGACGATGCGCACCTCCAGCAGCACCTGGTCGGGAGCCAGTACGCTCAGCATGTTGACGATCTGAGGGGCACCGTCACCGCTCGGGAAATAGGCAGCAACAAGCTGGCGCACCCGGTCCGACTGGGACATGTCGTCCACCGATCCCGTCATCACAATGCTGCCATTCATGCTCTCGAGCTTTACGCGGGCATCAGGCACATGCCGCGCTATCGTGTTTTCCAGTGCGGTCATGTCGGTTTCAACATGCAGCGACAGATCGAGCAGGGTGCGTCCGGCCCGGTCAAAGATGAGCGCGCTGGTCTGGCCATAGGCCACACCGCGGAAAATGATCCGTTGCGAAGTCTGCACGACCGCATCTGCGATCTCGGGGTTTGCGATTACCACATCGGCGGCGGGCGCTTCGAGCTCGATGATCACCGACTTGTTGACGCCAACCGTCAGGCTGCGTGAATTTGTGCTGTCGCCGGCAGACGTGATGACGGTGCCCATGCCGACCGGGCCTGACTGAGCCGGGGCTGGCAAGACCGGGCCGAGGGCCAGAACTGCAGAGACAGCAGCAACCTTCAGGATATCCATGTTCAGTTGCCTCCAACGCCGGAAGGCGAAGACTGACCGTTGCGGATGATCGTGATGCCAGATCCGGCCACGCCATCATCGCCTTCGAGAAGTTCGATGCGGGGGCTGCGGTCCGTGCCGCTGACCATATGGTCAAGTGGGCGAAGCGACAGGGACACTTCGCCGCGATGCATCGACATGGCCAGCAGTTCAGCTTCCTTGGGTGAAACTTCCAGAGTGGCTGTGCTCCCGAGGCGGGCTGTTTCACCTTCTGCATTATTCGCAAAGTTCTGGTCGATTGCCAGCACACGGACGTTCTTCACAATCGTCGTAGCCACCGTGCGCTCAGGCATGCCGCGCGAGGGGTCGGCCATCTGGTCATAGGTAAGGATCAGATCGACCCGGTCATTTGGCAGGATAAAGCCGCCGGACGCCGATTCAGCGGAAATTTCAACCGACACGGCCCGCATCTCGGGATCCATCATTGAGGCAAGCAGCCCCTGATCGCCCCTGATAACCACTTTTTGTGGCAGGAGTGGCTCACCTTTGTAGAGGGCTGCCTTTACGACAGCGCCGGTCAGCGTCCCGACCGGGTCCGGGGCCGCGGTCTGAACATAATAGCCTTCGACCAGGCTGGCTTGTGGCCAGGGCGCCCATTGCAGGTCTTCAGCCTTGATAGTCTCGCCAATGGCGAAGTCGCGAAGGACGGTAAGTACTTCGACTTCGGAGACTTCCCGCTCCTCGATCTGGAGTTTGTCCTGCAAAACGGTCTCGGTCACGATCTGCGGCTTACTCAGCTGCAGGACCAGGAAGGCAGCCCCTCCCGCTGCGGCAAGCGCCAGAAGAAGGATGATGATGCGCATCGGCGACATTAGACGCCTCTCCTCTTAGTCTAAGCCTTAAGACCAGCGCAGGACGCGGCTGGCCTTATCGATCAGGGCATAATTCGCACGCGGCGCCTAAGGGAATGTTAACCGGCAAAACCGGTGGATTCATAAAAGCGGGCGAGCAGCGGAGAGGCTGACCCCGCGATAATCGCACCGCCAGCAATCGCCACGCCATAGGGTACGCCGGCCTTCGGCTCAAAGGACGCGCGCATGAAGCCCGGGACTGCGGCTGCCGGGAAGGTGCGCTTGCCAACCAGAAGAAACAGCGCACAGGCACCGCCCACGATGGCCATCCAGTAAACAAAGGGAAAGGCAGCCGCCGGGCCCATCCAGAGAACGACGGCCGGAATCATCTTGGCGTCCCCTCCCCCGAAAATCCGGAAGGCAAATAAACCGACGGCAATGACAAAAGCGAGCGCGCCTGAAAGCAGGTGGCCGCCAAGTATCTCGAGGGGGATGCCGGACACGAGCGCAGCGGGCAGAAACAGGCCGGCAATCGTGAGGTTCAGCCAGTTCGGAATTGTCAGCCGATTGACATCATGCAGGGCAGCGAAACAACACAGGGCGAGGAAAAGGCCCGAGAGAAGGATAAGAATCATGGCAGCAGCTCCTGTGCGGTAAGCCAGCGCAAACTGCCTCAAAAGCCTGAACGAAGCCTTTCCGGGCCCGGGCAGCCTCCCGCAGAATCGAAAGAGCCGCCGGGAAATCCCGGCGGCTCCATCGTCAGTAAAACTACTTAGGCCTCTTACGCCATTTCGGCGGCGACAGCATTGAACGTGTCGCTGGCGTTTGTGCCGAGAGCGGTCACACCGCCGATGATGGCGACAGCGATCAGAGCGGCGATGAGGCCATACTCGATAGCGGTTGCGCCCGACTCGTCTTTAAGAAAACGTGCAAACATTGGAAACTCCCATCATTCGTTTTTGACATGCCCCGGCTTGAACTTTTTCTCCCGGAACAAAACAAGGTTTACACGTGCAGAGTTCCGATCTGATTGAAGAAATCAGAAAACTTGTGAAGCTGTGTCAGGCTTTCATTTACCGTGCCTGAAGTAACCATGAAGACGCTGAACTGAGGTCATGCACGTCTCTGCCACTCTGCATGTGGAGAGCATGACAGCGCCGTTGCGCAGGGCGGCGGACCGGAGCTTGCCGACTGTATGCGATGCGGGCCAGGAAAGTTCCGGTTAGGATTCAGTAAACCATAATCTGGAATATTCTGGTAACCCTGTATTCCGGAGTGTCCGTATGATGACGACCTGCCTGAAAGCTGCCGCGTTCGGCGCCGTCGCTCTCTCTTTCGCCTCAGCGGCTTCGGCCGATCAACTGTTTGTCGAAGCCAGCAAGACGATCCCGCTGCCGATCAAGGGCGCCGCGTCAACCATCATCATCGGCAACAAGAACATAGCGGATGTCAGCGTACACAACGAAAACCTGCTGTTCGTGACCGGCAAGAGCTATGGAACGACGAACCTGCTGGTTTTCGACAAGGCCGGCCGAGAGATCTACAGCTCGGATGTGCTGGTCACCACCAATTCTGCCTCGCTGGTCACGATCAACCGGGCCGGCCAAACCTACACCTACAACTGCTCTCCCAATTGCAAGGCGGTGCTCAGCATCGGTGACCAGGCAGACCATTTCGCCACCCTGATCGACCAGCAGCTCCAATCCCAGATCCTGACCGAAGGCGAATAGGGCTGGAGTTAATGCGGCCTTTGCGAGATCGATAAAGATTGAGCAAACGCCGAAAATATGCGCGAACCAGTGTCTGATACACCCTCTGTCTGCAACTCAGCAGGGGATCGGAAAGATGTTCGGCGTCCACGAATTCAGCCTTTCAGCACGCCTCAGGTCGCGCTGGCAGGCCTTTGCCAAAGACCGCCGCGGCGCCGCAGCTGTTGAATTCGCGATGATAGCAGCCCCCTTCTTCTTTCTCATCTTTGGTCTTCTCGAAGTGTGCCTGATTTTCATCATGACCACCATCATGGAAAATGCGGTTTCTGAAGCCGCTCGGCCCCTTCGCACCGGTGAGGCTCAAGGCGCTGGAATGACTGAAGCGGATTTCCGCGATGCCGTCTGTGCCGGGTTACTTGAAATCCTTGAATGCGACGGGCGCCTTTCGATTGACGTCCGCACGGCCGCAGACTTCGGCTCTACACCGACTGGCTCTCCGCTGGACGAAGACGGCAACCTCGACAATGATGACTTCATGTTCGCGGCAGGCGGCGCCAACGACATTGTGGCGGTTCGCCTGTTCTATGAGTGGGAACTTATCACACCGGCATTATCGCAGCCGCTCGTCAACATGTCGGGCAACAGGCATCTCCTTCAGGCCAGCACCGTATTTCGCAATGAACCGTTCGGGAGCTGACATCATGGCATTCAGATCAGCTCTGTCCCTGCTGACCCGCCGTACCCGCTGGCGCGGCATCCGGGCAATATGGTATAATGAAAAAGGCGTCTCCGCTGTAGAGTTTGCGCTGATCGCGCCGCTCATGGTGCTTATCTACTTCGGATTTATCGAGCTCAGCCTGCTGATGCGGGTTGACCAGCGCGTGAGCTCGACCGCCTCGAGCCTCGGAGACCTGACGGCGCGCCTCGTGACCGTCAGTGACGCCGACATGCAGGAACTTTTCAATGCCGCATCCGTGACGATGCAGCCCTATACCGCCGAAACCGCACGCATGCGGATCACGTCCGTAGTCGACAATGGCAACGGTGAGACCCGCGTCGCCTGGTCGGACGGCTACAATATTGTTGCCTATACCCCAGATACCCTGATCACGGTTCCAAACGGTCTCGTACCCAGCCCGGGTTCGGTCATCGTTGCTGAAGTCGAGTTCGAATACGAAAGCACGCTGGGCGTGGTTCTGGACGCCTCGCAGACCCTGAAGGACGTGTTCTACCTGCGTCCGCGCCGGGTTACCCAGATTGCCCGCTCGACAGA
>CALGEF010000423.1 GCA_937881755.1 uncultured Acidobacteriota bacterium | reverse complement strand
TGACCCGAAGATGGCCGCCCGACTGAAGGACGGCGGCATCATCGCCGATTCCGGACAGCGTGTCGGCACGCAAGCCGGGCCGCCTGCCGGCAAGGGCCTCGGACAGGACATCCCGGCCGACCTTTGATCCGCAGCCGCCGCACAGCATCTCCTCGCGCCCCTCCGCTTCGTCATCAAGGGCCCGCAGTGCCTGGTCAGGCGCCAGGGGCATGGCGGGAAGGTGGCTCAGTCGGGCCATGAAACGGGAATCGATCCTGTCCTTCAGCGACCAGAGCCACCGTCCGGAAAGGGTCACGGAATGCTTCTCGGCAACGGCGGATTTTTCCCCGGCCGAAATCAGCTTGAGATAATCCGCCTGCGGAGCATAGCCGCGAAGGCTCCGGCCGCTGAGCGCCGCCTTCAGGTTATGCAACAAGACCGGCGCCTCACGCACGGCGAACACGCCGGCCTTCGGGCGCGGCGCGTGGGCCAGGTGTGCGCAGTCTCCCACGGCGAAGATGTCCGGATCGGTGCTCGTCCGCAGATCCATGCCGACATCGATAAAGCCCTGCGTCAGTGCAAGGCCGGTCGCTGCAAGCCAGGGATAGGCACGCGCGCCGGCCGTGCTGACAGTGAAATCCGAAGGGAAGGACTGACCGTCCGTCAGTTCGACAGCGCCGTCTGAAATGCGGGAAACCTCGACGCCCGTCACAACCCGCACGCCGTAGCGCGCCAGCGCGCGGCGCAGGATCCGGCGGGCCTGTTTAGTGGCGGCAGGAAGGATCTCTGCGCCCGCCTCGAGCAAGGTCACCGTCGCCCCGGTGCGTCCGGCCGCCTGCAGGCGGTGCGCCATGGCCAGCGCAATTTCGGCGCCCGCAACGCCGCCGCCGATGACGACGCAGGCCGCGCGCGGCGCCGCCCGCTCCAGGAAATCCTGCCAGGCGCCCGCGAAAGGCCCCAGCGGCTTTACCGAGTGGGCGTGTGCGTCAAAGCCCGCGAGGCCCGGAAGATCGGCCGTAACGCCGATATCCAGCGAGGCAATATCGTAGCGGATCGGCGCGCGTCCCTCGAGATGCACCAGCTTGTCTTTCCGGTCGATGCCTGCGGCCTTGTCGAAGACGATCCGTGCACCTGCAAACCGGGCAAGGCGCACGAGGTCGATATCCAGCTGATCGCGCGTGTAATGCCCGGCCACGTAGCCTGGCAGCATGCCGGTATACGGGCTGGTCGGACCGGGATTGATCAGCGTGACCCGGGCGCCCGGCAGCGGGGCCATCCCCCACATCCGCAGCGCGAGCGCATGCGTATGCCCGCCGCCGATCAGGACGAGGTCCCGGGTGAGCGGCCGTTCGATGTCCATGCGTGACCTGTCCCTGTTCCGGCGAGGATTTCGACCCCTAGGACAAGGCAGGCCGCAGCGCCAGCAAATTGCCGGGTGAGACCAGCGTCAACACCGGCCGGCAGGATCAGGCCAATGCGATTTCCTGTTTCGGGGGCGCGGCCGTGTTGCGGGCCTGCGCCCGGCAGGCGGGCCGTCCGAAATGATACCCCTGATGCTCGTTGCAGCCAGCCAGCTTCAGCATCTGCGCAAGCCGTTCGTCCCCGGCACCTTCGGCCGCGCCGCGCAGGTCAAGGCCCTTTGCCAAATGGACGAGGCCGCAGATCAGGTGACCGGCCTTGTGTTCGGTCTGGAGACGTTTCGTCAGTGAGCGGTCGGTCCTGACGCAGGTGAAGCCGGTGCCGAAATCATCAGGGGCAAAGCCGACGCCGATCGCGCGCCTTGCGTGCTCCGGGTCGTCGATCAGGTGACGTTGGGTGATTTCGGGCAGCAGCCGTTCCGGGGCAAGCCCCGCGGCGTCCAGCACGCGCCTGACCTGCCGCTCGAAGTCCGGATGGCTGAACGCGGCCGGCGGGACACTGACGCTGATGCGCAGGCCTTCGATGTCTCGTGTCTCGCGGCATGCCCGCCCGGGCACATACATGCCGGGCGCCTGAATGAGCCGGCTGCCTTAGGCAATGCCGATGAATTCGTCGGGGGTGAGGGGGCGCGCTGGGACGGCCGGGCCAGCGCACGAGCGCTTCGATGCCCACCGCCGGGAAATCCTGCGCATCGGCGAGGGGCTGGCAGACCAAATCGCCTTCATTCCGGCCGAGGCCGCTGGCGATCTCGCGCCCGATCTGGTGGCGCAGGATGCGTCCTTCATCGAGAGCAAAATCACAGGCCCGGATGCCGCCTCTGCCATTCGCCTGGGCCGCATACATGGCCGTGCCGGCGCGGCGCAGCCGTTCAAACCGGCCGTTCGCATCGGCCTCGGCAACCGCGATGCCGAGGCCCGCGCCGACCTGCAGGGCACGCCCTCTGATCTTGACCGGCGGGGTGAGCCGCGCCAGCGCCTGCCCGGCAAACCCGCCCGCGGTGGCTGCGGCCTAGCCCGGGTGTTTCTCGTCGCCGTCGCTGCCGCTCCAGAAGCGCTTGATGCGGCCGAGAAAACCTTCGCTTTCGGGGTGGCAGTCCGAACCCGTGCAGTCGCAGAACTGGCGCAGCAGTTCCTTCTGCCGGGCCGTCAGGTTCTGCGGGGTCTCGACGAACATCTCGACATACAGGTCGCCCTGGGGGTTGGCCTGGCGCACGCTGGGCATGCCCTTGCCGCGCAGGCGTAGCTTGCGCCCCGTCTGGGCGCCTTCGGGAATGGCGACGCGGGCGCGGCCGCCGTCGATGGTCGGGATCTCGATCTCGCCGCCGAGCGCAGCGGTCGCCATCGGCACCGGCGCGCGGCAATAGAGGTTCGGGCCGTCGCGCTCGAAGATGTCGTGTTCGACGACTTCGACGAAGATATAGAGGTCACCCTTCGGGCCACCGGCGGTGCCGGCTTCGCCCTCGCTGGTCAGACGGATGCGCATGCCGCTTTCGACCCCGGCCGGGATCTTGACCGAGATCCTGCGCTCTTCCTTCACCTGTCCGTGGCCGCCGCAGGTCTTGCACGGCTTGCGGATGACGGTGCCGCGGCCCTGGCAGATATGGCAGGTGCGCTCCATCGTGAAGAAGCCCTGCTGGGCCCGCACGCGGCCATGGCCGGCGCAGGTTTCGCAGGTTTCCGGCCTGGTGCCTGGGGCGGCGCCGGTCGCGTCGCAGGGTTTGCAAGGCACGGCCTGGGGCACGTGGATGGTTTCGTCCTTGCCGAAATAGGCCTCGGCGAGGGTAATCTCTAGGTCGTAGCGCAGGTCTGCGCCGCGTTGCGGGCCGCCGCGCTTGCGGCCATTGGCGAAGCCGCCGGCGCCGCCGAACACCTGGCTGAACAGGTCCTGGAAAATGTCTTCGGGATTGACGCCCTGGCCGAACGGGCTGCCGCCGGGGGCGCCGCCATTCTCGAAGGCGGCATGGCCGAACCGGTCATAGGCGGCACGTTTCTGCGTGTCCGACAGAACGGAATAGGCTTCGCCGACTTCCTTGAACTTGTCCTCGGCGGCCTTGTCGCCGGGATTCTGGTCCGGGTGGAATTTCAGGGCCAGCTTGCGATAGGCCGATTTAAGGGCCTTCTCGTCGGCCCCGCGTTCCACACCGAGAACGTCATAATAGTCGCGCTTACTCATAAAGTCGCCGCCAAACCGGAATCGTTTGCCCTGAGGCCGGTGATTTGGGGCGTGTCGGTATTGACCGCAAGGGCCTTCCTTCAGGCCCGCAGCGCCGATCAGCTGCCGCCGGGAGGGAATCTGGTAATCCCATCCTCGACGACCGGGGCACCTGAGCCGCTGATCTGCTTGACCGCGAGGCCCCGCTCGGAGGTGCCGTCGAGGCGGAACCGGAACAGGCCGTTCACCCCCATGAAGCCGTCCGGATCGGTTACACCGCCATGCTTCATGTTGTTTTCGGCAGCGAGGGTAATGGCCAGCGAGGCGGCGTCATAGGCGGCAGCCGCCAGGTCGGTCGGGGCGCGGCCATAGATGCGTTTGAAGGTGTCGTTGAAGTTGCCCAGGTTGTCCGGGTCGATCGCCGAGAACCAGGCGCCGGCAAGGGCTGGCTCACGCCAGATCGAGCTGTCGTCCCAGATGCTTGTGCCGAGGAAGCGGGTGCGGCCGGGATCGATGCCGTTGACGACGAGCAGCGGGGCGATCGAGAGCAGCTTGGTGCCGCGTTCCGGGATCAGCAGGCCGACCTGGCCGGGCTCGGCATTGATCAGGCCGGCGATGCGGGAGACTTCGGAACTGGCGCTCTTGCCCGGATCATAGAAGGCTGTGCCAAGCACGGTCCAGCCATTCCCGGCGGCTTCGGCGCGCATCGCTGCCTCGACCTGGCGGCCATAGGCGGTGTCCGGTCCGAGGAAGGCGAAGGTGCGCGTGGCGCGGCTGGCAGCGTAGCCCATGATGCGGACGACTTCTTCCGCCGGCATCACCGAGGCGAGATAGCTGCCGCCCCCGGCGACCGTGCGGTCATTCGAGAAGGCAATGACGGGAATGGATTTGCGCAGGGCCACGTCTTTCACCGCGGGCACTTCGGTGCCGAACAGCGGGCCGAGGATGATGTCCGCGCCCTCGTCGAGCGCCTCGTCGGCGCGCGCTTCGGCGGTGGAGGAGCGCCCGGCCGTGTCCTTCGGCAGGAGCAGGAAATCGGTGCCGCCATTCTCGAACAGCGCCAGTTCGATACCGGCGAGCATCGCTTCGGCTTCGGCGCGCACCTGCGCGTTGGGGTGCGAGAATGGCAGCAGCACGGCGGCGCGTTTGACCTCCTTGCCGGCCATGAAGCCCGGCGTCAGGCCGCCGTCCCCGCGCACGAACTTATTCAGGGCCTCGTCGGTGGTTTCCGCAGAAGGCCCGATCGCTTCTCCGGTGACCGGATCGACACGCGGCTGGCCGGAGCCGATCGACACCGGCGGCCGGGTCGGCGCGGTGGCGCAGGCGGTGGCCATCAGCAGCGAAGCCAGCACGAGGCCGAGCCGCGGGCTTGGCGCCTTGAGGTTCCTGAGCAATGGTGAGCGCGATGTCATCTTCTGATCCTTCTGGCGCCGATGCGATTCCCGACACGGGCGAGTCTATTGGGGCGCCGCGCGGCGGGCAACCGCCCGTGGCTGTAGCGCCGGGACTTTATGTTGTCTCCACACCGATCGGTAATCTGAGGGACATTACCCTCCGGGCGCTGGATATTCTGGGCGGGGTCGAGGAAGTGCTGGCGGAAGACACGCGGGTCGCCTCAAAACTTTTGTCCGCTTACGGCGTTAAAGCCCGGCTCAGCCCTTACCATGACCATAATGGGGCGGAACGCAGGCCGGTTCTCCTGAAGCGGCTTGAGGCTGGCGGGCGCATTGCCCTGATCTCGGATGCCGGCACGCCCCTGGTCTCTGACCCTGGCTGGAAGCTGGTGCATGAGGCGCTGGAGCAGGGCATCAGGGTGTATCCCGTTCCGGGGGCGTCGGCGCTGCTGGCAGGACTTGTGGCGAGCGGCTTGCCAAGCGACCGGTTCCTGTTCGCCGGCTTCCTGCCGCCGAAATCCGGCGCGCGCCGCACCGAGATCGACAGCCTGAAACAGGTGCCCGCCACGCTGGTCTTCTATGAAAGCGGGCCGCGGCTGGCCGGCTCGCTGGCAGATCTTGCCGCCGTGCTGGGCGAGCGGGACTGCGCGGTGGCGCGCGAGCTGACCAAGCTGTTCGAGGAAACGCGGCGGGGCACGCTGGCCGAGCTTGCGGCGCACTATGAAGAGGCAGGGCCCCCGCGCGGCGAGATCGTGCTGCTGGTCGGCCCGCCGGGGCAAGTCGCGGCGACGGCGGCGGATATCGATTCGGCGCTGCGCGTGGCGCTCGCCGAAATGCCGACCAAGGCGGCGGCGTCGGCTGTGGCG
>CALGEF010000422.1 GCA_937881755.1 uncultured Acidobacteriota bacterium | reverse complement strand
GGCAAGGTGATCCACGCCGTCCTCGACAACTACGCCGCCCACAAGCACCCCAAGGTCCGCGCCTGGCTGCACCGCCATCCCCGCTGGACCTTCCACTTCGTGCCGACCTCATGTTCCTGGCTCAACGCCGTCGAAGGCTTCTTCGCCAGGCTCGCCAAGCGCCGCCTCAAGCGCGGCGTCTTCCGCTCTGTCGCCGACCTCCAGGCCGCCATCAACCGCTTCCTCGACGAGCACAACGCCTCAGATCCGAAGCCCTTCAACTGGACAGCCGATCCCGACAAAATCATCGCCGCCGTCAGGCGTGGGCACCAAGTGTTGGATTCTATCCACTAGGGGATCTATACCGTGGAATTATATCTGAAAGTCCGTCTGGCTTGTTCTGAAGGAATGAGCCGGCGTCAGGCTGCAAAGCATTTCAACATATCGCGCGATAGCGTGGCCAAGATGATGGCGTATTCGACGCCGCCTGGCTATCAGCGTCAGTTGCCGATCAGGCGGCCAAAGCTGGATGCGTTCGTTTCGACGATCGATCACTGGCTTGATGAGGACACAAAGGTTCCTCGCAAGCAGCGCCATACGGCCAAGCGGGTGTTCGACCGGCTCCGGGATGAGTGCGGGTTCACGGGCGGTTACACGATCATCAAGGATTACATGCGCGAGCGTGATCAGCGTCGCCAAGAGGTGTTCGTGCCTCTGTCGCATCCGCCCGGCCATGCGCAGGCCGATTTCGGCGAGGCGATGGTGGTGATCGGCGGCGTGGAGCGGAAGGCGCACTTCTTCGTACTCGACCTGCCGCATAGTGACGGCTGCTATGTTCGGGCCTATCCGGCGGCGGTGTCAGAGGCCTGGGTAGATGGTCACGTCCATGCGTTCGCCTTCTTCGGGGCCGTGCCGCAATCGATCGTCTACGACAACGACCGCTGCCTTGTGGCGAAGATATTGCCCGATGGCACGCGCAAGCGGGCAAGGCTGTTCAGCGGCTTCCTGTCCCATTACCTGATCCGGGATCGCTACGGCCGTCCCGGCAAAGGCAATGACAAGGGAAACGTCGAAGGGCTTGTTGGCTATTCTCGCCGGAACTTCATGGTGCCGATACCGCAGTTTGCGACATGGCATGCGTTTAACATCTGGCTGGAAGAACAATGCCGCAAACGCCAGCGCGACAGGCTGCGGGGCGAGAACGAGACGATCGGAGAACGGCTGCAGCGCGATCTTGCCGCCATGCGCGCGTTACCGGCCTCGCCCTTCGATGCCTGTGACCAGGCCGGCGCCAAGGTCACGTCCCAGTCGCTTGTGCGCTACAAAACCAACGACTATTCCGTTCCGGTCGCCTATGGCCATCAGGATGTCTGGGTCCGGGGCTATGTCGACGAGGTAGTGATCGGTTGCCATGGCGAGATCATCGCCCGCCATCCCCGGAGTTGGGAACGAGAAGACGTCGTCTTCGATCCTGTGCATTATTTGCCGCTGATCGAGCAGAAGATTAACTCGCTGGATCAGGCGGCCCCTCTCCAGGGCTGGGATTTGCCGGAAGAGTTCGCCACGCTGCGCCGGCTGATGGAGGCGCGGATGAACAAGCATGGCCGGCGTGAGTACGTGCAGGTGCTGCGTCTCATGGAAAGCTTCGAGCTTGCTGACCTGCATGCAGCGGTGAAGAAGGCGATCGAACTCGGAGCAATTGGCTTCGACGCGGTCAAGCATCTGATCCTGTGCCGGGTGGAGCGCCGGCCGCCGCGATTGGACCTGTCCATTTATCCGTACCTGCCGAAGGCGACGGTCGAGACGACCTCGGCGAAGTCCTACATGCGCCTTCTTGACGGTGTTGACGGGGAGGAAGCGGCATGAGCACCGAAGTGCCCGAGATCCTGCTTTCCCACTATCTCAAAACCCTCAAGCTGCCGACCTTCCAGCGTGAGTACCAGAAGCTGGCCCGGCTGTGCGCTACCGAAGGCGTCGACCATGTCGGATACCTCACCCGGCTTGCCGAACGGGAGATGATCGAACGGGATCGCCGCAAGGTCGAGCGCCGCATCAAGGCGGCGAAGTTCCCGGTCGTCAAAAGCCTGGACAGCTTCGACTTCGCCGCCATCCCGAAGCTCAACAAGATGCAGGTGCTGGAACTGGCACGTTGCGAATGGATCGAGCGCCGCGAGAATGTCATTGCGCTTGGACCCAGCGGCACGGGCAAGACTCATGTCGCGCTTGGTCTCGGCCTGGCCGCCTGCCAAAAGGGCCTATCCGTCGGCTTCACCACAGCCGCCGCCCTGGTCAGCGAGATGATGGAAGCGCGCGACGAACGGCGTCTGCTGCGGCTCCAGAAACAGATGGCGGCCTACCAACTTCTCATCATCGATGAACTGGGCTTCGTACCGCTCTCCAAGACCGGTGCGGAACTGCTGTTCGAGCTGATCTCGCAACGCTATGAACGGGGTGCCACCCTGATCACCAGCAATCTTCCGTTTGACGAATGGACGGAAACCCTCGGATCCGAGCGTTTGACCGGTGCACTGCTCGACCGCATTACCCACCATGTCAACATTCTCGAAATGAACGGCGACAGCTATCGTCTCGCCCAAAGCCGAGCCCGAAAGGCCGGCTGAACCCTCTCTGAAAATAGCCGCGCGCGCATGAGACCCCCGATCGGGCTACGCCCTCCCGGAGGCCTCATGCGCGCGCCAAAGGTGGTCGACTTTTACACCGCCGCATGGCCGGATTTTACTCCGGCGTTGACACCTCGTCCGGGACTTTGTGCGCGCGGACGAGGTCGATGAGCCGCTCGGGAACAGATTCTTCAAGAATCGGATCGAGTGACTGACGCAAGAGCGTGGTTTGCATCATGAAGGCGCTTATGATTTCTGAGCACCGATCATCCTGCTCCGACAACTCTTCGACCGCTTCGGTCAAATCAGTGTCGGACTGACCATCGACAAATGCGGAAAGGTCTTCCGTCGTGATTATTTCCAGTTGAACAGCCATCAAAGATTCCCAAACCCTATTCTTACAGTGACTGTAACAAACCACATCCCCCATGACAAACAACGGGCTGGCTCAATGTCGGTTCCGAAAATTGTCGTATTTTGACATTCAAAAGTCTTTACCAGGCGGACCAAAACGCACCCTGGCAAAGGACCAGCGCCTGTTTGGCCGGCGCGTCAGCGCGCGCGACGGGCCGCTTTGCCAAGCGACCAACAGCGCCTATTCTCACCCGATAGTGAACGACCGCGCCTCAAGCGGTGATGAACCGGCCTCGGAGGAGAATCCCCATGCAGACTGATCGTTACGGCAATGCGCTGAGCACGTCATCCGGCACGGCGCGGGACCACTATGTCGATGGGGTCGACAAGTTTCTGGCGGCCATGCCAGGGGTGGAGGACGCCTTC
>CALGEF010000421.1 GCA_937881755.1 uncultured Acidobacteriota bacterium | reverse complement strand
ATGGAGCTGCACCTGGACGTCCGCAAACGGCTCCTCGAGCAGCAGCGTCTCCAGCCCGAAGCCCGGGAGCGGTCCCGTGCCCGGTCGCGGGGTAAGGGACCCGGCCGGCAGATCCCGATTTACTTTTTGACGCACCGAAGAGGCGCCCGTGCTGATCTGAAGGCTGGGTGCACCAGGCTTCAGCTTGCGCGCCCGGTTAATCTTCCCGCCCTCGCGGACGCTCAACCGTTTCCGGCAAGTCGGCATTAGATTCCTGAACCGCTCGAAACAGGTCAAGGGCACGAGCACCGATGCTGAAGTGGGGCACGGGTAAAAATCGTGATTCTTGAGTTCTGCCTGGTGCCTTGATTTTATTGGTCGGAACGAGAGGATTCGAACCTCCGACCCCTAGTCCCCCAGACTAGTGCGCTACCGGGCTGCGCTACGCTCCGACCGAACGGGGTGTATAGGCAAACCCCTTCGCCGCTGCAACCGGGATAATCCCGCAGGCGGCGCGCCGGGAACTATCCCAGCACCGCGTGCCGCAGGGCGCGGGCATCCCACAGCGCGTTGTGCTGCACGGCGTGCGTGATTTCGCTCGGGTAAGCCGAGACCTGCACCAGGCGCAGGGACAGCTCCGGTATCTTCACCCTCTGGCCGGGGGCGATGATCAGGCATTGCATCAGGTGCATCAGGTCTTCCGGCCAGTCAGTGACCACGGTGGGCGCCGGATCGCTGGCAAGGAAGGCCTGGATCGCCCGTCCGAACCGGACCAGCGGCAGCACGGCAGGCAGCGCGTCCGGGAGCGACAGGAAAGGCAGCACGTGTTCGGCGACCCAGTCATGCGTGTCCATCGCGTTCAGCTCGTCCTGGGGCCGCACGAGGTAGAGTTCACCGGCCTCACCCGAGAGGGCGAGGCTGATCAGCTCTCCGCCGAACCCGTTGAACTCGCAGTCAAGGCAGTAGAGCAAGCGCCCTACTCCGGGGTCGAGAGGTCGACGGAGTCGATCTTGCCGGCCGCCGCGAGGGCGAAGGCATATTCGATGGCTGTTTCCTTCAGGCCTTCAAACCGGCCCGAGGCACCGAAATGGCCCGCGTCGAGATTGATGCGCAGGAAGTACGGACCGGCGCCTGGCGCTTCGTGGCCAAGCCTGGCGGCCCACTTGGCAGGCTCCCAGTAGGTGACGCGCGGATCGGTCACCCCGCCGGTGATCAGCATCGGCGGATAGTCGAGCTTCGTGACCTGGTCATAAGGGCTGTAGGCGAGGATCGTGTCATACGCCTTTTCGTCCGTGAGCGGATTGCCCCATTCCGGCCATTCCGGCGGGGTCAGCGGCAGGCTCTCGTCCGACATGGTATTCAGCACATCCACAAACGGCACCGCCGCGATGATGCCGCCGAACAGCGTCGGGTCCATGTTCGCTGCGGCGCCCATCAGCAGGCCGCCGGCGGAGCCGCCCTGGCCGATCAGCTTGCCGCGCGCGGTGTAGCCCTTGTCGACAAGGTGCTGACCGGCCGCGATATAATCCCTGAAGGTGTTCGTCTTCTTGTCGAGCTTGCCATCGAGATACCATTGGTAACCCTTGGCCATCTCGCCGCGCGGATTGACGATGGCGTAGATGAAGCCGCGGTCAACGAGGCTGAGGCGTCCGGTGCGGAAATCCGCCGGGATGGTGATGCCGTAGGCGCCGTAGCCATAGAGCAGCACCGGCGCGGTGCCATCCACCGGCGTATCCTTGTGGCGCAGCAGCGTGACCGGAACCTCTGCGCCGTCCCACGAGGGCGCCATGATGCGCTCGGCGACATAGTCCGCCGGGTTGTGGCCGGACGGGACTTCGCGGGTCTTGCGCAGCACACGCTCGCGCGTGACGAGGTTATAGTCGATCACCTGGTCCGGCGTGGTCGGCGAGGCATAGTCGAAACGCAGCACGGGCACGTCGTATTCATAGCCGCCGGCGAGACCGAGATCGAACGCCGCTTCATCGAAGCTTATGGCGTGGCTGTCGGTCAGGCCCTTCTTGTGGATGACGATGCGGGGCAGGCCGCCTTCGCGTTCCATCAGCGTAAGGTAATCTTTCTGGGCGTGCGTGCCGAGCAGCAGCGTGCCGGGGCGATGCGGGATGACGTCCTGCCAGTGCGCGCGCGAGGCAGACGACAGGGGCGCCCTGACCAGCTTGAAGTCCACGGCGCCATCTGCATTGGTGGCGATGTAGAACGCGCCGTCCCAGTGCGTCACCGAATACTGGATATCGGTTTGGCGCGGTGCCACGGTGCGCAGCACCGGGTTCAGCTCATCGGCGGGAAACCAGTGCACTTCGCTGGTCGTGTGGCCGCCTGCGGAGATGAAGATCACTTCCTCGCTTTCGCTGGTTTCAAGTCCAACGAAGAAGCCGGGATCTTTTTCTTCGTAGACCAGCGTGTCTTTGCCGGTTGCGAGGTCGCGCTGGTAGACGGCGGCGGGCCGGTTGTTGACGTCGCGCAGCACCCAGAAGATCGCCTTGCCGGTCGCGCTCCATTCGAAATCGCCATAGGCGTTCTCAATCAGCACGCCGGTGTCTGCGCCGGTCTCGATGTTCTTGACACGGATCTCGTAGAATTCGCTGCCCTTTTTGTCTGTGCCATAGGCGAGGAACCTGTGGTCGGGTGAGGCTTCGATGTCCCCGAAGGCGAAATAGTCCTGGTCCCTGCCCATCGCGTCGCCGTCGAGAAGGATCGTCTCCTCTCCGGCGCCGGTGAAGGCGTCTGCTGCCGGCTTGCGGGCGTAAACGGCATACTCGCCGCCTTCGCGGAATCGGGTGTAGTAGGCCCAGCCGCCATGGATCGACGCCACGGAGCTGTCGTCTTCCTTGATGCGGCCGCGCATCTCTTTGAACAGTTCGTCCCGCAGCGCGCCCGTCGTGTCTTCAAGGCGGGCCCTGGTGTAGGCGTTCCCGGCTTCGAGATAGCTGCGGATTTCCGGTTTCAGCAGCGACGGATCGCGCATCACCTCCTGCCAGTTCTCGTCCTTCAGCCAGTTGTACGGATCATTGCGCGTGCGGCCGAGCTGGGTGATCTCGTGGTCCACCCGGGCGGCGACCGGCGGCTGGGGCAGGCTCGCGGTTGCGGCCGGCAGCGTGGCAGGCTCGGCAGTGTCTCTGGTCATCATACATCCGGAAAGCAGGGTGGTTGCGGCCAGCAGGCCGGCGACGTGGACAACAAGGCGCATCGAGGGCTCCGCTTATCTATAAACGCGACAGTGGATCACGCCGGCGGGACCTGTACAGCGTTTATTCAGAAGGGCGGAAATCCAGCACGGCGCCGTTGATGCACCAGCGTTCGCCGGTCGGTGGCGGGCCGTCCCTGAACACGTGGCCCTGGTGCAGGCCGCAGGTCGCGCAGTGGCATTCGGTGCGCGGATAGATCATCTTGAAGTCGGTCGAGGTGCCGATCGCGGCGGGATCGATGGGCTGCCAGTAGCTCGGCCAGCCGGTGCCGGATTCGAACTTGTGCTCGGATGACCAGAGCGGCGTGCCGCAGCCCTTGCAATGATAAATGCCGGCGCGTTTCTCTTCCTGGAAGTTGCCCGGGGTGAAGGCGCGCTCGGTGCCGTCTTTCACGCCGACGCGGTAGGCTTCGGGGTCGAGGCGTGCGCGCCATTCGGCGTCGCTGCGTGTAATCCTGGTGGTCTTGGTCATCGGGGGCGCTCCATCCTTTGGCTCGCCCCCAATATAGGTGCGGGATCAGCCGTAGAGAACGGTAATCGACTCAGCGACCAGCGCCGGGCGGTCCTTGCCGTCGATTTCGACGGTGGCTTCCATCTTCATCTGCTTGCCGCCGGACTTGGCTTCGACCGACAGGCATTTCTGGCGCAGGCGTACTTTTGAGCCGACGGGCACCATGTTGGTGAAGCGCACCTTGTCGGAGCCATAGTTGATGCCGCGGGTGACGCCTTCGACGCGCAGCACTTCGGCGCCCAGCATCGGCAGCAGCGACAGGGTCAGGAAGCCGTGCGCGATCGGGCCGCCCATCAGTTTTGTAGCGCGCTCGACATCGACATGGATCCACTGGTGGTCGCCGGTCGCCTCAGCGAAGAGGTTGACGCGGTTCTGGTCGATCGTGTGCCAGTCGGACACGCCGACTTCCTGGCCGGCGAGCGATTCGAGATCGGCGTAGGCGATGGTACGGGGATTGGCCATGGGGTCCTCCTTGAGTGGTTTTGCCTGTTCTGGCGCGGGCCCGGCGCCGGCGCAAGGTTTACGATGGGGCAAGGCCCCGGTTGACGCCGCCGCGCTGCCTCGCAAGGGTATTGCGGCCCACGCCGGAGACGCCATGACCTCGCCCGCCACCCTCTCGCAGACCTTTGCGCCGGGCACGACCGGGCAGGCGCGGCTGATCTACTGGGGCCTCCTGCTCGGGCTGGTCCTGCCCGGCGTCAACGTCGTCGCTGCCGGTTTCGCATGGCACGCCCGCGCCCGGAGCGACGAGCTGGTGCGCAGCCACCATGCCAACCAGATCAGCATTTTCTGGCGCAGCGTCGTCTATGTGCTGATCGGTCTGGCGCTGACCTGGTTCCTGTTCGGCGTGCTGCTGATCATGGCTGCCATCATCTGGTATATCCTCCGTGTCATGAAGGGTCTGAAGGCGCTGTCGGCGGACCTGCCGCCGGAAAATCCGCAGAGCTGGCTGTTCTGACGCGTCAGCCGAGATGGCGGTCCAGGGCGGACAGGAAACGCGCGATGTCATATTCCGAGGTGAACAGGTGCGGCGTGATGCGCAGCCGGTCGCCACGCTTCGAGACGTAGATGTTCTCGGCCTTGAGCCTTGCTGTCAGGTCGGCGGGCGCCGACTCCGGCAGCAGGGCGCCCAGGTAGTGCGCGCCCCGGTCCGCCTCGGGGCCAGTGTTCAGCCCGCGGGCCCCGAGCGCCTCTGACAGCGCCCGGTTCTGGTGAGCCAGGGTCGCTTCGATGTTGGCCACGCCCCAGTCGAGGATCTGTTGCACTGAGGCTTGCAAAGCGGGCAGCAGGGCGAAATTCGACCGTTCGCCCATGTCGTATCGCTCTGCTCCCGGAGCATAGGCGTCGGTATAGTCGATCAGGCGCGAGAAGTCTGACGCACCTTCGCGGGTGATCCAGTTCTGCTCGAGCGGTGCGCCGCCGCGACGGTGGGGCGCGGCATAGAGAAAGCCGGTGGCATACGGCCCGAGCAGCCATTTATACCCGGCTGCGACGAGAAAATCCGGCTGTACCGCGCGCACGTCGCACACCATCGCCCCGCAGCTCTGCGTCAGGTCCAGCGCCAGCGCGGCGTCCACCTCGCGGCACCGCGCGCCGACAGCGACGAGGTCGATGCGTGCCCCATCCGTCCAGCGCACCTGCGGGCACGCGACCAGGCCTGTGTCCGGCGTGATGGCATTCAGCAGGGCTTCGGAGAGAGACGCGTATCCCTGTGCGGCGACCGTTTCGATCACCGCGCCGGTCTGGCGTGCATGCTCGCGCCAGGTGTAGACGTTGGACGGGAACTGGTCCTCCAGCAGCAGGATTTTCCGGCCTTTCGCCAGAGGCAGGTTGCGCGCCGCCGTGGCCAGGCCGTAGCTGACCGAGGGCACGAAGGCGATGCCTGCCTCATCTGCGCCGATCAGCGCCGCGAGCAGGGGACGCAGCCGCTTGGTGTCCCCGAAAAAGTCCGTGTCCGGAATGGTCCAGGGCCGCAGCTTGCGTGCCAGACCGCGCTGGCCCGCCCGCGAAGCGGCCATGGGCAGAGGGCCCATGGTTGCGACATTCAGGTAGGCTACATCGGCCGGGATGTCGAACAGGTGGCGCTGATTGGGGATCAGCTGCGCCGCCGCGTCAGACAATCCGGCTGTCCTTGTTGCCCCAGTAGCGGTCACGGATCAGGCGCTTGTACAGCTTGCCCGTCGGATGGCGGGGCAGTTCCGGATCAAAGTCGATGCTCTTCGGGCATTTGATTTTCGAGAGACTGGCCCGGCAGAATTCCATCAGCTCAGCTGCAAGTTCCTCGGACGGCGCAATGCCCGGCATCGGCTGCACGACGGCTTTCACCGCCTCACCGAAATCCTCGTCCGGCACGCCGATGACGGCGCAGTCGGCGACTTTCGGGTGGGTGATCAGGATATTCTCGCATTCCTGCGGATAGATGTTCACGCCGCCCGAGATGATCATGAACGCCTTACGGTCGGTCAGGTAGAGGAAGCCGTCCGCGTCGACTTTGCCGACATCGCCGAGGGACGACCAGTCGGGATGCTTGGGGTTCAGCGCGGCTTTGTTCTTCTCGGGCGCGTTGTGATAGTTCGGCGGCGTGGTGCCCCCGAAATAGACCTGACCTTCTTCGCCGACGGGAACTTCGTCGCCCTCCTCGTTGCAGATGTGCAGGACGCCCATCACCGGGCGGCCGACCGTGCCTTTGTGGGTCATCCAGTCCGGGCTCTTCACCCAGGTCATGCCATTGCCTTCGGAGCCGGCATAATACTCGTCGATCACCGGGCCCCACCAGGCGATCATCTGTTCCTTCACCGGCACGGGGCAGGGCGCCGCGGCGTGGATCGCGAACCTGATGCTGGAGACATCGTACTTCCTGCGCACCTCTTCCGGCAGCTTGAGCATCTTGACGAACATCGTCGGCACGAGCTGGGAGTGCGTGACCTTGTGCTTCTCGACAAGGCGCAGGTAATCCTCCGGCTCGAACTTCTCCATGATGATGAGCGTGGCACCGATACGCGTGAACGTCATGCACCAGCGCAGCGGCGCGGCGTGGTAGAGCGGGGCCGGGGAGAGGTAGATCGACCCCTCATTGGCGCCCGAGAAAGCCCTTGCGATCTGGATCAGCGCATTGTCGGCGTCGATCGGCAGGCCGCGTTCCAGCGGCGGGCGGATGCCTTTCGGGCGGCCGGTCGTGCCGGATGAATAGAGCATGTCCGTGCCGGCCATCTCGTCGGCCACCGGCGTTACGGGGAATGCCGC
>CALGEF010000420.1 GCA_937881755.1 uncultured Acidobacteriota bacterium | reverse complement strand
GAGCTCGATATGCTGGCCTTCCGGGGAGAAGCTCCATTTCTGCGCCGACGGGATCCGGACTGCTTTCAAAAATGGTCGGGCAAATCGTTGCCGGGCAGGAATTATTCAGCGCTTACCCATACCGAAAGTATCATTTTTCGCCAATTTTTCACTTATTGAATATTTTTCGCAGCCATGTATTGATTTTCGCGAGACAGCGCGACCATCTCCGCACTCAATCTGAAGTTAACTATCGTGCCACTCCCCAACTATGAGCTCCCGCCCGGAACGAGGGTACTGCGCGACCGGATGGTACCCGAGGCGGTCCGGATCTGCGGCTATGCAGCGCTTGTGCACGCCTTCGACCTGGACGTCCCGCTGCCTCAGGTATTAAGCGGCTCCAAGGCGACTTTCGCCGCCCGGACCGCAGAGGGCTGGCAGCTCTACTCTCCTCGCCACCTGCCCGAAGCGTCGTTCAGCGGGCACCTCACCTTTGCGCTCAGGTACGAACCTGTCGATCTCCTTGTCCTCAACCGCCTGTTTCGCACGATTGGCCCCGAACCCGTCGCCGACATGGTCCGTGACGCTCCGACCGGCCAGTATGCGAGACGGGCCTGGTTCTTCTATGAATGGCTTACCGGCACACGGCTTGACCTGCCCGACGCGGGCCCGGTCGGATATGTTGACGCACTGGAACCGGACCTTCAGATCGCAGCGCCTCCCGTAAATTCGCAGCGCCACCGTGTCCGCAACAATCTGCCCGGAACACCCGCCTTCTGTCCGCTGGTCACCCGGACCCCGGAAATCAATGCCTTCATGAGCCGCGACCTGGCGCAGGAGGCTGCGGCCGTAATCCGGCCCATTGGCCCGGATCTCGTAGCCCGGGCTGCCGCGTTCCTTCTGCTTGCTGATTCAAGATCCTCCTTCGCGATAGAAGGAGAAAACCCGCCTCAGGACAGGCTGCAGCGCTGGGGTCAGGCGGTCGCCCAGGCCGGCAGCCATCCCCTCAGCCGGGATGAACTGAACCGCCTTCAGAGGCTCGTGATTTCTGATGCCCGTTTCATGCACATGGGCTACCGCAATGAAGGCGGCTTCGTTGGTACGCACGACCGTGACACCGGAGCGCCCCTCCCCGAGCACGTAAGCGCCCGGCCGGATGACCTTCCGGCCCTGATGGAAGGCCTGATCGACTTTGCAAACACGCGGGCCAGGGAACTGAACCCGGTCGTCGCTTCGGCGATGATCGCCTTCGGCTTTATCCATATTCATCCGTTCGAAGACGGTAATGGCAGGATTCACCGGTATCTCATCCACCACCAGCTGGCAGCATCAGGCTTCAATCCTCAGGGTCTGGTATTCCCGGTATCAAGCGCCTTTCTGTCGAGGACTCCCGAGTATCAGGCAACCCTGCGCTCTCACTCGGCCAGAGTGCTTCCTTTCATCCAGTGGCGAGAAACCGAAACCCACAATGTCGAAGTTACCAACGTCACCGCCGACTTCTACCGTTACTTCGATGCCACGCGGCATGTGGCTTTTGTGTTCGCCAGCGTTGCACGGACAATAGAACACGACCTGCCCGCCGAGATCCGGTTCCTTGAACGCCATGATGTTTTTCGCAGGGGAATTGAGCGTCGCTTCGACTTGCCGGCACGCAGACTTGAGTCGCTGTTCCGCTTTCTACACCAGAACAACGGCGTGCTTTCACAGCGCGCGCGCGAAAGGGAGTTTGCAGTTCTGACTGAACAGGAAGCCACCTGGATCGAAGCTCTGTATGCAGAGGCGTTCGAAAACTGATCCCAAAATGCCCCCTGACAGACACACGAATCCCCGGCCTCAAACCGGACAGCCGACCAAAGCGATACAGCAATGGTTACCGCCTTTACGTGGACCGCCCACGCGTGTCAGCCTGTTGTATCTGCCTGGCAGCAAGTCTGACCCGGAGGTTCTCCCAAGCTCTTGAACCTTTGGACTTGCTGATAGCGGTGAGCCGTTGTTTGGCAGAACGTCACCTTCGAGCTTGCGCCGCCGTGTGCACCATCAATTGATTTGTCAGAGCGGATCGGTCCCGACATCGAGCGG
>CALGEF010000419.1 GCA_937881755.1 uncultured Acidobacteriota bacterium | reverse complement strand
CATGCCGCTGACGCCTGAGCTCGACGCGGCCTTGCGCCATGGCTGCTCAATCGGCGGCGCCCGCCCCAAGGCCATGATCGAAGACGGAGACAGGAAATTCATTGCCAAATTCTCCGCCTCCAATGACCTCTACAGCGTGGTGAAGGCTGAATTCATCGCGATGCGGCTGGCGGCAGAGTGCGGCCTGACCGTTGCGCCCGTCCGCCTCGGGCGCGCCCTCAACAAGGACGTGTTGCTGATCGAGCGTTTCGACCGTGAGCGCACCCCTGACGGCTGGCGGCGCAAGGCGCTGCTCTCCGCCCTCACCCTGCTCGAACTCGACGAGCTGATGGCGCGCCATGCCAGCTATGGCGACCTCGCCGACATCATCCGCCAGCGCTTCGACAATCCGCGCGACACGCTGCGCGAACTGTTCGGCCGTCTCGTGTTCAACATCCTCTGCGGCAATACCGACGACCACGCCCGCAACCATGCGGCCTTCTGGGACGGCGCACGCCTCTCTCTCACCCCGGCCTATGACATCTGCCCGCAAAGCCGCACCGGGACCGAGGCCAACCAGGCGATGCACATCTTCGGAACTCGCCATGCAAGCCAGTTGAGCCTTTGCCTCGAAGCCGCCGCGACCTTCATGCTCACACCGGCCGCGGCCGGGACGCTCATCCGCGGCCAGGTCGCCGTCATCCGCCAGCGCTTCGACGCCGTCTGCGATGAGGCCGGCCTGAGCCAGGTCGACCGCGCGCTGTTGCGCTCACGGCAATTCCTGAACGCCTCCGCATTCGAGGGCCTGTCGCAGGAATTCTGACCGGCTCACGGCGCAAGGTGGCTGACACAACCTGAAGCACCAGCCGCGAATGCATGAATGCGGACTTACGGCTCGCGTACCGGAACGGCCCGGACGGAAAGGCCGACTACCCGGCAGCCCGCATCCTCTTTGGCTGAACCAGTCTGCATACGACGAACCATAGAGCACGATCAGGAGCCCGCATCTGGTTATGCAGCCGGCTGGCTCGGCCTTCGCTCAGCTCCGCAGCTCGTCCTGAACGATCCGGGGTCGCTTTTCGATGAGCGCGAGCAATACCCGCGCCGGGCCTTCAGGGCGCCTGCGTCCCTGCTCCCAGCCTCGCAGAGTACCGACGGCGACGCCAATGCTGCGAGCAAATTCGGCCTGCGACAATCCCGAGCGCTCGCGGATTGCGGCCACATCAGGCTCCGGCACTTCGATATGATGAACCCGTGCGCCCGTCTTGTGACCTTTGGCGTGGGTGAGCGCCTCCCGGAGGCCTCGTCTGATGCTTGCGGCAGCGCTGGTCATGTCACTTTCCATAAGTATCGGCGATAAGGTCGCAAAGTTCGATCAGTTCGGCACGTTCGGTCGGAGAGATGTTTGCCTTCTCATTCTTCGCAAAAACGGTGAGCAGGAATAGCGGCATGTCACGAGAGCTGTAGAAATGGATCACGCGGTATCCGCCGCTTTTGCCTGCACCCCTTCTGGCGAAGCGCACCTTCCTCAATCCGCCTCCGAGACTGATGCCCGCCTCAGGATCGGCCGCCAACGCCGAAATCAGCTCCGCTTTCTCCTCATCCGTCATGCCCGCAGAGCGTGATCGCCGGATAAACTCCGGTGTCTCCACAACTGTCAGCATCGACATCGTGCCACCCTACATATACGTCGTTGTCGTATACGTCAATGACGTAGCTCTGATTTCAATCTTCGCTCCACATTTCATTCTTCGAGACGGATCAGCAACCTCGTCGTTGAGGCCCTCCTGACCCACCTCGAAGGGTCAGGAATATCAATTTATCGGAATTCCTGTGGAAATCGGAATGGAACCATAATCCAAGTCCGACAGATGCCGAATTGTTGGCAGATTGTTGGCATTTGACGACGCGCCATATTTATTTCTGAAATCAAAACAGAGCTGTAAGGGTGCTCGCGATTCCGCCCGGCACCCTGCACCTCGCCGCCGGCGTTCGTGGCGGCTCAGCAAAATACGTGAAAACAACGCGTTACACTTGCCGCACGCCGATCAGCGCGCGCCATCGGGGCTGACCTTTACGAGGGTCTTGCCGAAATTGTTGCCCGCCAGCATGGCGCCGAACGCTGCCGGGGCCGAAGGCAGGCCGAGCGAAACATCCTCGCGGAACTGAATGTGACCGCTGCGCAGCCAGCCAGCCATTTGGGCGAGGAAGGTGTCCTGATGGCTGGCGACAAAGTCGCCGACGAAAAGCGGCTTCACGTTTACACCAAGCCGGGAGAATACCGGCGCGCCGGTTTGCCGCCAGGCCTCCATGATGTCGCCGTCCATGGCGCCGTATTGTGATGCAAGTCCGCAAAGCGTGATGCGGGACTTCGGGTTCAGTAGCGGGAGGACAGCTTCGTAGACGGAGCCGCCGACATTTTCAAAATAGATGTCGGCGCCGTCCGGACAGGCTGCCCTCAGCTGTTCGCGAAAATCCGGTGCGAGATGTGAAACGCAGGCGTCGAAGCCCAGCTCGCCTTTCACGAAGGCGCACTTCTCGGCGCGCCCGGCGACGCCCACGACACGGCAGCCCCGCAGCCTGGCAAGCTGGCCCACGATCTGCCCGACGCCGCCCGACGCAGCCGAGACAATGACTGTCTCACCCGGTGACGGCTCGCATTGAAGATAGAGGCCAGCATACGCGGTAAGCCCGAGCATGCCGAGAACCCCGAGCGCGGCCGAGACCGGTGCGGCTGCCGGATCGAGCTTACGGGGGAACATGTAGCCGAAGTTGGTGACGCCCTCGCCTGTGACGCCGAAGGTCTGCCAGCCATTGGTGTTGAAGAGGTAGTCGCCCTCGCTGAAACCGGAGAGGCGGCTTTCCACGACTTGCGAGACCGTGCGGCCATGGCAGATATCTCCGGGCGCCTCGACGCCGCGGCGCCGGCGGCCCCATTGGTAGGGGTCGAGCGACAGATAGACGGTGCGGGTGAGCATCTGTCCGGGGCCGGGTGTGGGCGCCGGTGTTTCGCGCCAGGCAAAGTCTTCCTCAACCGGCCAGCCGCCCGGCGGCGTGCGCGCCAGAACCCAGTGCGGATTGATCCGGTCCATGCCGATGCCTTGTTGCCTGCTTGCGCCGCCAGCAAAGGAGGCAGGTGAGGCATTGTCAATTCTGCAGCTGGTTTCTGCCGGCGTAAGACGCGGGAACGCGCCACCCTGACCGGAGGCCGACGCTGATTTCGGGGAGTGGCTCCGTGAGCAGGACTCGAACCTGCGACCGGGCGATTAACAGTCGCCTGCTCTACCAACTGAGCTATCACGGAATAGCCGGAACGCGGGGAATAGCAGACCGCGCACCCCGTTCAAGTGCCTAAGTGCGGCGCCTTGACGATTTCTGGGGACGGCCGGATCGCCCTTGCGCAACAGAAAAAAGGCGGGAGCGTGAGCTCCCGCCAAAGGCGTTGGGTGATGGTGGGTGTCTCCAAGAAGACA
>CALGEF010000418.1 GCA_937881755.1 uncultured Acidobacteriota bacterium | reverse complement strand
AGGCTATCGCCGCAACATCCACATGATTGTGCGGGCGCTGTACAATCTCGAAGTACCCCTGGTCTCGGCGATCAATGGCCCCGCCATCGGCCTCGGCTGCGATGTCGCCTGCATGGCAGACATCCGCATCGCTGCCGACACAGCCAAGATGGGCGTCACTTTCCTGAAGCTCGGCCTGATCCCGGGAGATGGCGGCGCCTGGCTGTTGCCGCGCCTGATCGGGGCGTCGCGGGCCGCAGAGCTGCTGTTCACCGGAGATGTGATCGATGCAAAGACAGCTGCCGAGTGGGGCCTCGTGTCCCGCGTTGTGCCGGCAGACAGGCTGATGGACGAAGCGATGGCGCTCGCCAACAGGATCGCCCAGCAACCGCCGCAGGCGCTGCGCCTCGCCAAGACGCTGATGCGTCATGGCACGACATCTTCCTATGACACGATCATGGAAATGTCGGCAGCCGCCCAGGCGCTGATGCACGAGACGAACGACCATGTGGAAGGCGTCAACGCGATCCTCGAGAAGCGCGCGCCGGTCTTCAACGGCAACTAGGCAGCGCCTGAGCCCCTGTCAGGCAACGATGCCTGCCGCCAGCAGCGCCCTGATGTCTGCTTCGCTGCGGCCGAGGGAGGCGAGCACTTCTGCAGTATGCTGGCCGGGGGTCGGCGAAGGACCCTTGGGCCCGTCATCCGCGCCCGGAAAACGCACAGGCGAGGCAGGCGAGGCGTAAGTCGTACCATCGCCCCTGGCGCTCGGTGTCTGCACAATGGCGCCGGCCGCAAAGGCCTGCGGATCCCCGGCGACATCGGCGAGCGTCTGCACGGGCGCCCAGGCGATGGATTCCGCGTCGAGACGCGCGGCGAGCTGCGTCATGTCCCAGGCGCCGAACCCGGCATCCAGGATGGCCACAACTTCAGCGGCGTTGGCGCGCCGGCCCTTGGCGTTGTTGAAGCGCGGATCGTCGATCAGATCCTCGCGGCTGACGACGCGGCAGAGGGGCGCCCAGTCCGTCTCGCCCTGACGCGCGACGATACAGAACCACTTGTCGTCCCTGGTCTGGAAAAAATTCGAGATCGGCACGTTCTGCTCGCCCCGGCCCTTGGTGGAGGCAACCCGGCCGAAGAAGAGCTGGATCGCGAGATCTGACCCCATCGCATAAAGCCCTGTGCGGAAGAGGGACGCCTCCACCAGGCGGCCCGTTCCGGTGCGCGCAGCTTCGACAAGCGCGGCGCAGATACCGGCAGCTGCGGCGATGGAGGTGGTGTGGTCGCCAAACGCGGTGCGCAGCGGGAAGGGCTCTCCCCCTTTAGGGATCGTGAGATTTGCAACGCCTGTTCGGCTCCAGAAGCTGGCTATGTCGAAGCCCGGACGATCCGCGTCCGGACCTTCGAGCCCGTAGCCGGTCAGCGAGCAGTAGACGAGCCTGGGATTGAGAGCTTTCAGGGAACCGTAATCCAGGCCGGACCGCGTCAGGCCGCCGGGGCGTACGTTCGTCAGGAAGACATCAGCATCTTTGACCATTTCACGGATCAGCGCCTGGCCTTCCGGTCTGCTGGTGTCGATGACGACAGATTTCTTGCCGCGATTGTCGAAATCGAAGACGGGATTGTCCTGCAGGTCCGTACCGATGGTGCGGAAGAAGAGGCGGATGGGGTCGCCGCCCGGTGGCTCGATCTTGGTGACGTCTGCGCCCCAGTCGCGCAGGATGCAGCCGGCACCCGGCGCCGCCATGTATGTGGCGTATTCGACGACCTTTATGCCTTCCAGCATGCGCGCTCCTCCTGATCTCTCAGGACGGTGTGGCGCGCTCAGCCCGAAATGCCAAGACTTATCGCGGCGGCAGCTTTACCCGGCTTCGGGGCGCCTGGCCGATGTGGGCAACAGGGCAAGCTGGCGGGACTGGCCCACCCAGTCATCACGCCCGATCCGGCCTTTGAAATGCAGCAGCTTGGCGTCCACGTACTCGACATCGGCGCTGCTCCATTCGGCGATCTGCCAGAAATAGAACACGCCGACGTCGTGCAGCAGTTCCGTGAGCATCGGGCCGACGCCGACAATCAGTTCCAGGTCATCGCCCGTCCCGAAGGCAGCGTGGGTCAGCAGGTTGGCTTCGTCGTCCACGCGGCGGGCCAGCGCAATAGGATCAGGGCGGGGGGCCGGACGCGGCGCCGGCTCTGGCGGCGGGGCGGGAACGGTGCGCGCCGGGCGCGGTACCGGGCGAGGTTCAAAGGGGGCCGGCGTTTCGGCGCGAACGCGTGGTTCAGCCTCGGCGCGGGGCGCTTCGCCCCGGTTGCGCAGCATATGGTGAACCGCCGTGAGCCCGTACTCGATCGCCGTCAGCCGGTCTTCCAGTGCGCCGAGATCGAATGTCGATTCGATAGAGCGCAGGGCAAGGTCAATCCGGGTATAATCCGGTTGCGGAGTATTGAGGACCGCCTCCTGGAGCGCGGCAAGGCGGCGCTCCAGAGACCCTGTGCGGTTCTGGCCGCGCAGTTCGGTGCGGATCGCGGCCAGCGAGGCATCCAGGGCGCCGAGCTGGCTGTAGACCGGCTCCAGGTCGGCGGGCCGGCGCGACAGCACGTCAAGGTCGCTCTCGATGCCGGCAAGGGTGCCAATCAGCATTTCGGAAGAGGGGCCTGCGGCGAGGCGAGCCTCGAGGAGCCCAAGACGCTCGACGATGGGCGCGAGATCGGGTTCAGGTATCTGGACGTCGCGAACGGCCATTTCGAGCGCGCTCACGCGCTGCAGCACGATGTCCAGATCGGGCTCGCGGTCCTTCGCAGCGACCGCGAGCGCGCCGATTTCACCCGACAGGCGCTGCAGCTCCGGACGGCACGAGAGTTCCTCAATCCGGGTTTGCAGCGGCGCCAGATCCGGCTCCGGCAGTTCCAGGTTCTCAATGGCCACCTGGATCGCCGCCATCGCGCTGTGCACAGGCCCGAGATCGGTTTCGGGCAAGCGGATCGCGCAGATCAGTTGCTCAAGGCGCTCAAGCCGGGGCTCGACCGCGCCGCGAAGGTCGGGCAGGCGGGCGTCGCTGACATGCGCCGAAAGCGCGGTGAGGCGCGTGTTGACACTTTCGATGTCGGGCATGCGCAGATTGTCGATGCGGGCCGAGACGCCCCGAATGTGCTGGTCAATGGCTTCGAGATGCACCGTGCGCATCGATGCGATGGCGGCGGAGATGGCGGAGACGGACTGCTCCACGCCGCCAAGACGTTCCTGCATGGCCGCCGCGTTCTGGTCCGGCGCCGAGACGGCGCGCTCCAGGTCCGACAGCTTCAGCTCCACCGGCAGGAAGTCGGGCTGGGGCGGGCGGTAGCTCGCGAGGGCCATCTTCAGCGAATACTCGACATCCTCGCGCGTCAGCGCCTTGCCCTGCGCCAGGAAGGCATCAACCTGGCGGTTCAGTTCCGTGTAAGTTTCCGTCACATCCACGAACCCGCGGCGCATCCACCACCAGGCAAATGCCGCGCCCATCAGGGCCGCAAGGCAGAGCAGGACGAAGATCTTGAAAAGAAGAAAAGCCATGGTCAGGCTCCGGG
>CALGEF010000417.1 GCA_937881755.1 uncultured Acidobacteriota bacterium | reverse complement strand
CCGAACACCGGCTCGCCGCTGACCGGATCGTCCGACAGGCTGCCGCGCATCTCGACCCAGCGGTTGGACGGCGCGACGGCCGGGAAAGTCAGCTGCAGCCAGCCGATCTTGCGCGCCTTGGTGAAGGCCTCGCGGATCCGGTCATGCGATTCAACAGGTGCACGGCCGAGCAGGTCATCAAGGGTCAGCAAGCCGGCCTGGTCGAAGCCGAGCAGCACGGCGGCGCCGTCGCTGAAAAAGACGGTGCTGGTGGTATGTGACCATTCCCAATACCCCGCCTGCGCGCCGCGCATGACGAGGCCGAGGATACGGTCTGATTCCTGGTTGTGGGCCGCCTGCGCGAGGATTTCCCGCTGGCGGCGCGACAGGCGGCGCGTCAGCCCAAGGATCACCATGGCGGGCGCGGCGACCAGCAGGCCGAAGATCGCGATTCGGAGGATATCCGAGGCGGACAGCAAAGGGCGCGCGACGGTGAGGCAGACGGCGACTTCGCTGCCGGTGACCGGCGAGCAGGCCGTTCCGGCGCGGACTATGTCCGGGCCCGACTGGATTGAAGGACCGGAAGCCGGCGCGATGTCTGCAGCCCCGGACAGGTAGGCGCCGCCGAAGCTGAACCTGTTGTCCGGGGAACGCAGCGTGAGCCGCGCATTCTCCGGTTTCGAGAACGTCGCCGTGATCGGCGAGAGGGCGATCAACGGTGGGCCATCCGAGGCGGCCGACACGAAGACGAGGTCGCCGTGCATGGTCAGGATCATGCCGGTCTCGCCTTGCGCCAGTGCACGGGCCGCTTCTGCCGCATCGCCAAGGCGCGAACCTGGCGGGGACTGGCCGGCATCCCGAAGGGTGACGAGCGCATCAATGCCATTGGCAATACCCGCCGCTTTCAAGGTCGTCAGGTCATTTTCGGCCATCAACCGCAGCACGACCTGCACGCCGTCGCTTCGGGCAGAGACGCGGGCGGCCAGCATTTTTGCCTCGGCGTCGAGCCGGGTCAGGAAGGCGCGTTCATCGACCTGGCGCTCGTCCCAGGCCTTGAGGCCGAGGGCGAGGGTCAGCAGGGCGAGGATGCCGAGGATCAGGCCCCAGGTCCGCCGGTTGTCGGCCAACAGATCAGGCTCGTCCGCCTGCGCGGGAATGGCTTGTCGGCCTGGTTGCGGCGGTTTTTTGGCCAAACGTTCCCCTTCACCGGCAGGCGGACCACCGGACCGGAGGAATTTGGGCGGCAAAGATTGCCGCTTGGTTAACCAATCCGGAGGGTTTGTTAACGCCTGTCAGGCATCGCCGGCGAGCGCCCGGCCGGCAATGTCCATTGCATTCTCGGACAATCCTGCCTCGACCAACCGCCTGAGGCACGCTTCAGCCTCTGCCCGTGCCCTGGGCTCCAGCAGGCGCCATTGCTCGAAGGCCGTGATCAGGCGCGCGCCGAGGGCAGGGTTGACCTTGTCGGCGGCGAGGATTGTCGCCTCCACCGCGCGGTAGCCGGAGCCATCGGGGGC
The DNA here is from genome assembly GCA_937881755.1 of uncultured Acidobacteriota bacterium. GTDB lineage: Bacteria > Pseudomonadota > Alphaproteobacteria > Caulobacterales > Hyphomonadaceae > Hyphomonas. Next base: position 2,041 of record CALGEF010000417.1, on the reverse strand, counting down.
ATGGAAGGCAGCGAGGTTCTGCATCGCGAAGGCGCCGATGACGGAGCGGACCCGGTTGGGGTTCTTCAGGTCAAAGGCCGGATGGGCGATCAGGCGTTTGATGTCTTCGGCCGTGCCGGTTGAGGCCTGGACCGAGAACCACTTGTCCATCACCAGAGGGTTGTTCTTCCACAGCGCTTCGAAATGCGAGATCGCCTCGGACTTAGCCCCGCCCCTGATGAACATCAGTGCGCGCAGCGCTGAGAGCCGCTCGGTCATGTTGGGTGCGCGCTCGTACAGGCTATAGAGCGCCGGCTCGGCATCGCGCGAATCCGAGGCGCTGAGCAGGCCGATAAAGGCGGTGCGCATCGCGCGGACGGACGCCTGCTCAGCGCCCGGATGATAGGGCGTTGGAGGCGGGGCTTGCAGGGTTTCGGACACCGAATTGGCGAGCGCGTGATAGAGCGCCGTCTTCAGTTTCTTCTGCGCGGCGGCGAGCGCGACCGGATCAGCAGGTTGCCTCTCGAGAAAGAGTTCGCCGACTTCCGGCAGGCGCGTCAGCAGGGCGGCATAGGCCGGGTCGTCCTTGGCGCCGCGAACGGCGGCGGCGATGGCGCCGACGAGTTCGTGGTCCGGATTGGTCTGGCTGGCGTCCGAGAGGGCGATGATCTCGTCCTTGATCAGGCTCTGCAGACCGTCCCATCTGTTGAACGGGTCGGTCTCGGCCCTGACCAGGGCCAGGCGTTCGTCGCGGGTCAGATTGCGGTCAATGCGAATGGGAGCACTGAAGTCGCGGCCCACCGAAAGGCTGGGGCGCGGACTTCCGGGCGGGACCTTCAGTTCAAGGGTTTCATTCGCTGTTTCGAATACATGGAGGAAAGGTTCGGTGGTGTGACCGCCTTTGCCGTCGAGGAGGGCACAGAGGAGCGGGATCGGGAGCGGGTGTTTGACCGGTTGGCCGGGGGTGGGTTTAACCGATTGAGAAAGCTCGACTTTCAGGGTGCCGGCGGCCGCGTCCCAGACCTCGGTGACGCGGACTTCAGGGGTGCCGGCCTGGGCGTACCAGCGGCGGAAAGCCGACAGGTCCTGCCCGGAAACCGCTTCAAAGCACGCATAATAGTCCTCGATCGTTACCGCCTGACCATCATGGCGTGCAAAATAAAGGTCCATTCCTTCCCGGTATTTATCATTCCCTATCATCCGGCGCAGCATGCCGATGAGTTCGGAGCCCTTCTCGTACACGGTCGCCGTGTAGAGATTGTCGATCGCGCCATAGGTGTCCGGACGGACCGCGTGGGCGAGCGGGCCTGCATCTTCCCCGAACTGGCGGGCGCGCAGCTTGATGACGTCCTTGATGCGCTGCACCGGGCGTGAGCGCATGTCTGCGGAGAAATTCTGGTCCCGGAAAACCGTCAGGCCTTCCTTCAGGCAGAGCTGGAACCAGTCCCGGCAGGTGATCCGGTTACCGGTCCAGTTGTGGAAGTATTCATGGGCGACGATCGATTCTATGGCTTCGAAATCGAAATCCGTGGCGGTCGCTTCATCGGCCAGGACATAGGCCGAGTTGAAGATGTTGAGCCCCTTGTTCTCCATGGCGCCGAAATTGAAGTCGCGCACCGCGACGATGTTGAACACGCCGAGATCATACTCGCGGCCATAGGCTTCCTCGTCCCAGCGCATCGAGCGCTTCAGCGCGTCCATCGCCCAGGCGGCGCGCGGGGCGTCGCCCCTGTCGACATGGATGCCGAGATCGACGTTTTTACCGGACATCGTGGTGAAGGTATCGCGCAGCACGTCATATTCGCCGGCGCAGAGCGCGAAGAGATAGGCGGGCTTCTTGTGGGGGTCGATCCATTCCGCGTAATGGCGCCCGCCCGGAAGGTCGCCCGAGGCGCCAGGGGTGCCATTGGAGAGGAGGATCGGGAATTCGTCCTTCGGGCCGACCATCCGTACGCGGAAGGAACTCATCACGTCCGGACGGTCCGGATAGAAGGTGATGCGGCGGAAGCCTTCGGCCTCGCACTGGGTGCAGAGCCGCCCGCCCGAGAGATAGAGACCCGAC
>CALGEF010000416.1 GCA_937881755.1 uncultured Acidobacteriota bacterium | reverse complement strand
TTTCATGTGTTCTCTCTCCCTTTTTGCAATGCCGCAGTTTTTGCGTTTTTCGGTGTCTTCAAGGCTTCGGTATCTTCAGATCAAACAGGTTCGAAGTCAGGCTTTGACAGTGACTGCTGGTTCCAGCAAATTCGCCTCAGTCGGAAGGCTTTTTTTGGATCGAAACAAGATCACCCACTCAGCGACTCCTTCGCCCTCGCAGACGCCAGAATCGATAACGTCAAAACGTTCCTCAAAATAGGTCTTCACAATGGTGGCAGCCCGGGGTGTGCCCGCCGGCTTACCAAGGTAGATGAAGCCAGCGACGTCGTGCCCCATGCTTTCAAGGGTCTCATGAGGCGGGCGTGGTGAAGAGACCACCTGCCAAAGCGAGCCATCGGAGTCGAACTCCTTGATGGCGTAGAGGAACTCATATTTGATTTGTTGTACGCTGAAGCGCATGGCCCGTCCCCTTGTGCTCAGTTGGTGTCCACACGGAAGTATAAATCACCAGAGCCAGAGCGATGGTCCGCCATCCACTTTTCAACCATCTGGTGGCCTGTGTGCAGCTCGTCCGGCGTCATTTCCGTCACCAGCCCTTCGAGCATGCTGATCGCGCTGCCCGCTCCGTGCTGGGCGGCGAGTGTCAGCCACATGAAGGCTTTGTGCCGATCCTTGGGCACGCCGAACCCGTTGCGAAAGCTAAAACCAAGGCGGGCCTGAGCGGGGTGGTATCCGCTGTCGGCGGCCATCTGATAGTATTTGACGGCTGTTTCGAGGTCCTTTTCGACGATCTTGCCTGCTGACATGATGGTTGCGGCATTGAATTGAGCGCCCGTGTCACCCGCATCCGCCGCACAGCAAAGCCATTTCAAGCCGGCCTCGATATCTTCGGCTACGCCGTCGCCCTGAATGTACATCACCCCCAGATTGGTTTGCGCCTGAATGCTGCCCATCTCGGCGGCCTTGAGGCAGCATTTGAACCCGGTCTGCTTGTCCACTGCGATCCCGTCACCGTTCATGTGCATCGTGGACAGCCAGAACCACGCGGTCGCATCCCCCGCCTCTGCGCAGTTGTGAAAGACGTCATGGGCGGTTTCGAACTTGCCCGCCTCATAAAAGGCGACCCCGTCCATGATGGTGTACCCGGGCTTGCTCGAAGGTTCTTTGAGGGAAAGATCGGTCATATCAGATAGTGCTCCACGTTACGGAAAATCGGGATATCGCTGTCCACCTGCGGCATGCTGGCAAAGCGGGACACCAGTGCGATGTGGGCCCACCAAGCGGCGATGTCGTGCTGTTGTCGCGTGGCCGGGTGGCCCGAGGAGACGTCCAGCGCGGCACTTTTGGGTACGGCCTGTTGTAGCGTCTCGGCACTGGCCCCTGCATGGTTCAGTTCTGCCTGCCAGACCGCCAGACGGTCTGCGTTGAGCGGTCCATCGGACAGAATTTCGACGCGAAACAAGGTCTTGGTGATGGCTGTGTGCTGCAAGGTGATCACGCAGGTCTCGGTCCCTTGCCCAAGCAGGATCATGTTTGGAAACACCCAGCGCACCGACATGTCGGAGCCGTCAAGCGCGGGTCTGTGACCCCGCATGAAACGGTCGCTAGAGGTCAACAGCGCATCTGTCCGAGCCAGCGCCTGACCTGAGAACTTCCAGTTGGCGTCAAATTCCAGCCATGCGCGATGCGCCCTTTCGACGCCCGGATGACCGAGGTGTTCCGGCAGGTCCAGTGTCAAGGCCAGATCGGTTTCATCGCCATCAGGGTCGATGTTCACGAACACAAACGGGCCGACTTTAGCGACATGGACCGGGTGCAACCGTTCGGGTCGCAGCCCGAGATATTGGTACATTGTGCGGGTGTCGTCCTGGCCTTCGACCTTAGAAATCGGGCCGCGATCCCGGCTGTATCCGCAGGAGGTAAAGGAGCAACTGGTGCGCTCGCCTTGCTGGCATTGCGTGGGCACCATACGGCAGCCGCCATGCTGTGCCATGTTAAAACGCCCCTCAAGCGTGTCGCCGGCCATCCGCTGGACGTGGATGCCATGATAGCCAAGGGTGAAGGGCAGGATGTCGCCCTCGTTCGGAATTTCGTGCAGGGTGCCGATCGGCACCCATTCCCGTGTCCAGACCGCCTCGTCTTCGAGGTACAGAAACTGAAGCGACCGGTAGGCCACAGGGGGCAGGTCCGTCGCCTCGCCAAAGGGCAGGCACACGCTGTCAAAGGCATGCGGATCGCTGAGGATGATCCCCTCATCCCTGTAGCCGAGGTCTGGTCTGCGCACCATGATGGCCTCCGGTTCGTGATTGGTGGGCTGGCCGGGGGGTACAGTTGGGTGGCCCGCCCAGTGTAATTGGGGCCGGCGTTCAGAACGCCAGCCCCAAGCTTGTGTTATTGAGCCGGGATCAGGTCGGTGTTTTTGGCATCGCCATCCGCACGGCCACGCGCCCTAATCTCGGACTCCGGGGCAGGGGGCAGCGGCCCATCCACCATGAAGTGATTGAGCACGTTCGCCGTCAACTTCGAGATGTTGTTGTCGCAGTTGTTCCAGGGCAACGAGCCGCAATAGGCGATCGAGGAGAACGAAAAGCATCCGCCCCCGTTTGGGGTCTCATGGAAGGCAATGTCGCCGCGCACACGCGGGTGTGTCGTTCCATCCAGACCCTGCTGGTTAAAGCCGAAGTCTTCGGTCACCAACAGATAGGCCTCGGTGTGACGCCCTGCCGATGTGGCCACCGTCAACGTGTGCGGTGGAGAGCCCAGCGTGAAGTCGACAATGTCGAGTTCCAGTCCGGCGGCACCACCGCCCACAAGGCCGAAGTTGCCCAGCATTTCCTCGTAATCGATTCCCTCGAACGCCCACGACACACGGGGGTTGTTGCTCTCGGGTGTTCTGGAGAAATAGCTGGAGACATCGAAGCCTTCGGACGACATGCCCACTCCTGCGACCGAGTGAAGATAGCGCCCCCGGAACCGCCACATGCCGCCCAGCTCGCCGGTGCTGGCATGGTAATACTCTCCCGGATCGGCGCGCCATGTCCGGATACCGGATTCGCAGCGCCGCATTTCGGTGATGACGCCGCGCCCTTTGTCTTCGTAGGCGGGGTGGTAGGAATGCACCCAATACCACGCATCCGCGCCCATATACATCAGGCGGCCGCCACGCTGCGTGTAGTTGTGCAGCGCATCCAGCTGGGTGCCCGAGTTATGCTCTGGGTGCGATCCGGTGATGATGACGTTGTAGTTTTCCAGACGCGCAAGCCCGTCATAGGTGATGTCTTCATCCGTGATGCAGTCGTATTCATAACCCATCGTTTCGAGCCAGTAGATCAGATGCAGATCTGCAGGGTACTGCCATGGCGCTTGCGCAAGGAAGTGGTCATATTTGGGCCGGTTGCTGAGGATCGGACGCAGGCGCGACGAAAAGCAGATGCCCGTGCCATCCGTATGGGTGTCATAGATCGACCCGCCATATTCGCGGTGCTCGGCCAGAAACATGTTCTGATGCTGCATGATCGGCACGCGATAGATGAACAGTTCCGCCGCTCCTGCATTACAGGCGACGTGTTCGTTGGCATAGGCCATGTAGCTGATGGTCGGCACCATGAAGGCGATCTTTGACTGCTCCTTGCCGATCTCGGGCACCACCCAGAAGGGCACGTAATCCTCGTCGCCATCTTCGGTCGTCAGCTTGGCTGCGTAAGACCGGCTTTTGCAATCGGCGGGCACCTGCCATTCGAAATCAACCTCCCAGCGGGCATCATCGATGTCGTCGTCATGAAAGCTGATCGCGCCATACTGCTTTGGCGCTTCTTTCCAGTCAAAGACGGTGCCGCTCCAGTTGTGACCGGTCATGCCACGTGTCGGCAGGTTCACGAACTCAAGATCCAGCCGGTAGGGGCCAAAGTCGGTGCCCTTGATGGTGTCGATCCCGTCCGAGAATTCCCAGGCGGCCACGATGACTTCGGACAGCGGCCCGGTGGGCCCGGAGTTGCGCCGTTCGGTCAAGCCGGGCTGAGCGCCCAGTTTCATTGTTTCGATGTCCTGACGCGACAGGGCGGTGGAACAGATGCGCGGGGTCTCGATCTTGCCGTTGTACTTGCCTGCCAGGACGATGCCTGCCGGCACCGAGGATTGCGCCGTCGGGTCATCCGACACTGCCTCTGTGTAGGCCGCGATGGCTGCAGGGATGGATGCATGCGCGATCTTGTCCGAAATCGTCTTGGTGACCGGCGGGATCACCGGATCGAGGGCATAGTGCACTTGCGGTTCGTGATAGAGGATCAACTCGCCGCTCGCCGCATCGAATGTGGCCGCCACAAAGTGCCATGCGTGATCACGCACAGGCTCGGGGCTTTCCAGCGATACGCCGTTGACGCGCACCTCGACATGGCCTTTTTCGTTGATGAACAGGCCATAGCCCTTGCCATCACTCCACTTGGTGACAAGACCCTGGGCCCCGTGTTTCCAGTATTTCGGATGCGTCTTTGGCGCGGTCGGCCAGATCCAGCACTGAAGGGTAAAGCTTTCGACACGCAGTTGGGGGCAATCGGCGACATAGCCGTAGGAGCCGCTGTGAATCACCTGTTTGCGCCCCGGCACGGTTGCACTAAGGCCGCCGGGCACAGGCTTTTCGATGAACCCCGGTCCGCGGGGGTTGGTGTCACCATTGATCATCTGAACGATCTCGGCCTTGAATTCTTTGGGGCCGTCGCAGTTGATCATGAATTTGATGGTCTCTCCGGGATGTACACCGAATGTATCGGCGTATCCGGCCAGTCGCATAGCTGCAGACATTGTCTATTCCTCGTTTGGCTTGCGCTCATGCTGGCTTTCTGGCCACTGCTTTCGCGCGTTTGTCAGATTTGGCGGGGGCGTGGATCAGGTGACAGGCCAGTTGTCGTCACGGTGCTTCCAACCCTCTTGGTAATGCTCGGGCATGCCTGCGGTTTCGGGTAGCTCGTCCAGACGCATCAGGAAAATCTCGTGCTGGACTTCCTGTTCGTCGGTAAAGACGCGGTCATCAACGAATTCCGGTGGAACGCCACGTACGCCGGACAGACGGCCAATGCGCCATTCCTTTTCCACTTCGGTGCAGATGATGATCAGCTTGCCGGCCATGGATTCACCGCGCATACGCAGCAAAACACGCTTGAGCAGCGGGTCATCATGCACGCCGCCCGAGATCACGGTCGTGTCGCCTGGCGTTTCGCATTTCAGGATCGAAAATCCCGCCACGCCTTTCATCGATTGTGTGCACTCGAGATGGGCCTGAATCAGGGCTTCTCTCTCGGGCGTTCCTTTCTTTGGAATGGATTGCATGTCGTTCTCCCTTTTTGTTGGAAATTCAGGTCTTCAAACTGTCATGTGGCGTTCGACCATGTCGTCGGTCAGCTCGGCTATGGCGCCACCCTCGACGATGCGCCCGTTGTCCATCATCACGAATTGGTCCCCCAGATCGCGCGCCACTTTGATGTGTTGTTCGGACAGGATCATGCTGATGCCCATCTTGGTGTTGAGCATGCGAAGGGTTTCCCCGATTTCGGCCACGATGTTGGGCTGGATGCCTTCGGTGGGTTCATCCAGCAGCAGGATTTTGGGATCGACTGCCAAGGCCCGCGCAATGGCAAGCTGTTGTTGTTGTCCGCCAGAAAGCTCACCGGCACGGCGGTTGAGGTTTTCAGCAAGATAGGGAAACAGCTCAAGGCAGATGTCCGGCACCTTGCCGTCGCGCCCCGTCTTGGCGAAGGTGCCCAGCAGGATGTTTTCGCGCACGGTGAAATTGCCAAGGATTTGCCGCCCCTGCGGCACGTAGCCCAGCCCGAACTTCGCGCGCTCGTCTGTTCGCGCTTTGGTGACGTTGGTGCCCGAAACAGACAGCGTCCCGGTCATCTTGTCCACAAGCCCCATGATCGTGCGCAACAGGGTCGTCTTGCCCACGCCATTGCGACCCAGAACACAGACGCACGATCCTTGTTTTACGCCGAAATCAATATCGCGCAGAATTTGTGTGCGCCCGTAAAAGGACGATACCGTGTCCATTTCCAAAAGCATCAGTCCGCATCCTCCGTGCCCAGATAGACGGCGCGCACG
>CALGEF010000415.1 GCA_937881755.1 uncultured Acidobacteriota bacterium | reverse complement strand
AAGGTGACGGCCAGCGGTGCGGCGCTCGACAGCGACTTGCGGGCGCACACCGGCGCGGCGTTCAGCTTGCCGGGCGTGCTTGCCGGCCATGCCGATGCCCTCCGCGCCGTGCTCAGCCGCGCGCTGACCAAATTCGATGCGGAGATGGGCATCGCCCTGAATACAGACGGGACGGCCTTCACGGCGTCCGCCATCGGGGCCGGCGTTCTCGGCGCGGCTTCGGGGCTGAAGCTGACCGTCTCGCCCGCCGCAAACGGTGCGTGGGTCACGGTCTCGGCGAATGGCGTCATCGCGCAGGGCCGCGCTGCATTGTCCGGCGCAGGAGCGCCGTCCGTATCCATGGATGTCGGCCGCCTCGACGTGCGCCCCGAAGGGGTTAGTCTCGCTGCCAACTCCCTTCGTCTCTCTAACTGGTCCGTTGGCGGACGAGTACTCGCCGCCAACCTGAACGCCATCACGCTGGAGAGCCGCCCGAACGACCTGGTTATCGCTGGCGCGGGTGAGCTGTATTTTGCCGGAGAAGCAGGCGGTGTCACGCTGGCGCCGACGACGCTGAAAGGAGGGCTCGACGCTGCGCGCGACGCGTCCGGATGGCGCGTTCAGGCGGCAGGCGCGCCTTGCCTTGCGGTGGATACGCGGGGAGTGACCCTCGGCGCCATAATGGTTGAGCCGGCAAAGTTGAATGTCTGTCCGGTCAATGGCCGCTTCCTGCGCCAGGCAACTGAGCCTGGCGGCGCGGCCACACTGGGCAATCTGAAACTGCCTTTCACGATGGAATCCGGTGCCGGCGTCCTGTCGCTTGCCGGCGCGGAAATTGACTGGACGGCGGCAAAGGGCTTCGCGCTTGCGCTCAGCGCCGATGACCTCGATATGCCGCTGACGATCGGAGAGCGAACACTGACGATTTCCGGCAAGGGGCCGCGCATTGATGTGGCGACCGGCAAGGGACCGGCCCGGGTTGCGGCGCGCCTCGGTGCCACCGTTTTCGGCGGTACGATGGTGCCGGCTAATGTTTCAGCCAGCGAGTTCGCGTTTGATGGACTAAGCGCTGCTGCCGGGGTTGAGGGCGAAGTAACCGGAAAAGGCGTGCTGATCACCGACATCAAAGCCGACCCGATCTACAGGCCGATCACTTCAGAGTTTTCCGGTACGGTGGGAGACAACATGCTGCGAATCACGGGCCCGTTGAATCTCAGATCCAGTGGCACGCGGCTGGCCGATGCGGCGCTTGATCTTGATATCCTGAAGCTTGACGGCACGGCGAAGGTCACGTCCCGACCGCTGGTGTTCCGAAGCGGCGGCTTGCAGCCGGACATGATCTCGGACCGGTTAACCGGCCTGTTCACGGACGCGACCGGAAATGTGTCCAGTGATGCTCGCTTCACGATCAAAAGCGGAAAGATCGCCGGTACGGCGGATGTGCACATCCGGAATTTCGGTTTCCAGACCACCCGTCTCGGCCGCGTGACCGGCATCAACGGCACGGTCAGCTTTGCGGACCTGATGGGGCTTCAGACGGCGCCAAACCAGGTGTTCACGCTGGCCAGTGTCAATCCGGGTATTCCGCTCACGGATGGCCGCATCGTGTATGACCTGCGTGAAGGTGGAATCCTTCATCTCGATAGCGTCGAATTCCCTTTCGGCGGCGGACAGCTGGCGATCGCGCCGTTTGACTGGGCGCTCGAAGGCGGCCTGAAGGATCAATCCGTCGCCGTCAAGGCAGAGGCGATCAACCTTACCCAGCTGGTCGAGATCCTGAAATTGCCGGACACGGTGGCAACCGGCACGCTAAGCGGCACGTTTCCGATCGTGTTCACGGACAACCGTGTGCAGATCAAAGGTGCGCGCCTCAAGTCTGACGAGCCAGGCGGACGCCTGTCCTATACCGGCGGCGCAGTGGATGCGGCCGCCGGCCAGGATGCCAATGCGAGCCTTGCGTTCGATGCGCTGCGTGACCTCAGGTTCGAAGTTCTCGAGATCGGCATTGACGGTGATCTTGCCGGCGACCTGCGGGCGGACTTGTTGCTTGTCGGCGAGAACATCAATCCGCTGCCGATGGGTAACCGGCTGACGCTGCCTGCCGGCCAGGCCTTCGAGTTTGCCATCGGGTTTGACCTGCCGATCGGCAAGCTGATCGAAAACAACCTCGGCTTCGTCAGCCAGCAGGACCTGATCGATGCGACGGTGGACCTTTTGAACGCCGAGGATGTCGCGGATGACGCGGCAGCAGGGCCGCCCGAGACACCCGTCGGTGAATGACGGGCAACGCGCCAGTCGATTGACGTTAAGTTGGGCCGTGTCATTGTCGGGATGTCATCTCAGGAGACCGCCGTCATGGCCTACAAGAGAATCCTGCTTGTCGCAGCCAGCGCCGCCTCGCTCGCGGCCTGCACGCCCACCATCCGGATCGAGCCATCCGACAAGCCCATCAGGATCGATCTGAACGTCAAGATCGACCAGACCGTGCGAATCCAGCTCGACCGCGAGGTCGAAGACCTGATCGCCAGCAACCCAGACCTTTTCTAGCCGCGAAGTAGAGGAGACATTCAATGACTGCCCTTCGCACACTCCTGATAAGTGTCAGCCTAGCCCTTGCGGCCTTCGCCTTTGCGCCCACCGCCTCGGCGGGCGACCCGGTGATTGATGCCGCTATCTCGTCCGGCACCGTTGGTGAACGGATTGACGGCTACCTCGGCGTTGTCGGCACCGCCGACGCCACAACCGTCCGAAAGGTCCAGGATATCAACAACCGCCGCCGCGGTGTCTACGAGCAGACGGCCAGGGACAACAACACGACCGTGCAGATCGTGGCACAACTCGCCGGCGAAAAGCTGATCGCCAAACTAGAGCCGGGACAGTTCTACATGGACGATTCCGGCGTCTGGCAGAGTAAATAGGCTTGTATCGCGTCCGCCGGGCCTTAGTTTGCCGGACGTATGGCAAGCTCCGTCATCCTGTGGATAACCCTGGCCCTCGTGGCCCTTGGCGCGCTTCTCTGGGGCGCGACCTTTTTCTGGCAGGGCCTCGGCAGCGGGATGAGCGGCCATGGCTGGTTTGCCTATATTCTTGGCGGGGTGCTCACCCTCGGGCTTTCGGCCGGTCTTTTCGCGCTCAGCTTCTACAGCGCGCGCCACGGACACGACGATATTGATCCGTAACAGGGCGGGTGATCCGGGCCGCAGACGCTGGCGTTACAATCGTGTCACTCACGCTTGATTGACACACCGCCCGGCGCACCCAATTCTAGCTTATGGCTGGATCCAAAGACGGGCTGAAACCAATGAACCTCGACCCCGCGCGTTTCGCAGCGTTTATCGCTGCGCGTCTCTGTCACGACATTGTCTCGCCGGCGGCCACTATGTCGCTGTCGCTGGAGATGCTCGACAGCCCGGGCAGCCCGGAAGAAAAGGCCCACAGCGAGCGCACGTTGCGCGAGGGCGCCCAGAGCGTGGCCGCGACCCTGCAGTTCCTGCGCTACGCCTTCGGATCGATGGGCCTGCAGCCCGGCACCGCTGACCTCTATCAGTTCAAGAAGCTGACCGACGACTATCTCAAATTCCAGAAGCCCAGCATCGAATGGGACCTTGCGACCACCGAACTCGGCTATGGCCATGCACGCCTGATCATGAACCTCGTACTGGTCGGTCTCACCGCGACTGTCCGCGGCGGGGTGATCCATGTCCGGGTCAGGGAAGAGGGCGGGGTCAAGAACGTCGTCATCACCTGCAAAGGCGACCGGGTAATCCTCAAGGAGGACGTCGCCAAGGCTCTGGCGGGCGATGAGCCGGAAAGCGGCTGGCGTCCGGAGAACATCCAGCCCCTGTTTGCCAAGATGACCTGCGATGGGCTTGGTGGCACGCTGCATGCCAAAACAACGCCGGACGGCATCGTTTTCATGGCCACGGGCCTGCGCCAGCAGACCCCCTGAGGCCAGGCGAAACGTTTTGGTCAGGTTTTGTTAACACCTCTGAGGCACCGCTTAAGGTGTGTTAAAGCCCAATACATCGGAATTTCGTGCCATGAAGACCTGCCTGATAGTGGACGACTCACGAGTTGTCCGGAAGGTCGCGTCCCGGATTGTCCGAGACCTGGGGTTCTCCGTGTCAGAGGCTTCCGATGGCGGCGAGGCGCTCAAGATGTGCCGCGTATCCATGCCGGATGCGGTGATCCTCGACTGGAACATGCCGGTCATGAACGGCATCGACTTCGTGAAGGCCCTGCGCCGCGAAGACGGAGGAAAAACGCCCCGCGTTGTATTCTGTTCGATAGAGAATGATGCCGAACACATTCGCCAAGCGCTCAGTTCAGGAGCCGATGAATTCATCATGAAGCCGTTCGACGCGGATATTCTTGAGAGCAAATTTGCCGAAGTCGGCCTTATCTGAAGCCTTTCTTAAGATCGGGCCGCTTACTGGAAACGTTTGAGGCCCCGTGCCTCAAAGCGGAGCAGCGGATGCAGGACAACATTTTCAACGCGCTCGCCGACCTGGCCCTGAATGCGTCGGGCCAGTCGGTCCTGCCGTCGAAGGCCTACCTGATCGAGGCGCGCCTGGCCGGTATTGCCCGGCGCGAGGGCTTCGGCAGCCTCGACGACCTGATCCACTGCCTGAAGTCGCGCCAGAATCCGGTGTTGCGGGCGGAAGTCGCCGCGGCCCTCCTGTCGCGCGACACCTGGTTTTTCCGCGAGACGGCCGTGCTCGACGGGCTCGTCGGCACCGCGCTGCCCGAGCGCCTCGCCGCTTCGCCGTCCGGCCATCTCCGCATCTGGTGCGCCGGGGGCAGCACGGGGCAGGAGGCGTACTCGCTGTCGATGCTGCTGGAGGATGAAACGCTGCCGGGCCTTTCCGGCGCGAAGATCGAAATCCTTTCAACCGACATCTGCAAGCAGGCGACCGAAAAGGCCCGCCGCGGTACGTTCGGCCATTACGAAGTACAACGCGGTCTATCGATCCAGCGGCTGCTGAAACACTTTACCCGCCTCGACTCGGGCGACTGGCAGGCCTCCGAAGCGCTCCGCGCCCGGATCAGCTTGCACGCCCACAACTTGCTGGAGCCGGCGGACGGCCTCGGCAAGTTCGATATCATCGTGTGCCGGAATGTCCTCTCCGGCATGGCGCGCTCGGCAAGAACCCGTGTTGTTGAAACCCTCGCCAACCAGCTTGCCCCCGGCGGCCTGGTCATGCTGGCCGACGGCGAAACCCTCTATGGCCTCACCGACCGGCTCGAGCCCGCCGGCGGCCTGCGCGGCAGCTGGGTCGCCGCAGGCACCGCCAACGCCAAGGCGAGCGCGGCCTGAGGGGGCCCCTCGCGTTTTGGCCGCTGATCCCCTATATGCCCGTTTCTAACAGCTGCTCCGGACCTTGAACCCGGTGGGAGTAAGAGATGACGACGCCAGATACCGCGTGGCCGCCCGGCCGCCTGAACTCGCTTGGGTTTGCCAAGCCTCCCCATGAAACAAGGGTTATCGCGGCCATGTCCGGCGGCGTAGATTCCTCCGTGGTCGCCGCGATGCTGAAGACTGAGGGCTATGACGTGATCGGCATCACGCTACAGCTTTATGATCATGGCGCCGCCATCGAGAAGAAGGGCGCCTGCTGCGCGGGCCAGGATATTCACGACGCCCGCAACGTGGCCGACCAGATCGGTATCCCGCACTATGTGCTGGATTACGAAAGCCGCTTCCGCGAGCAGGTCATGGAGGATTTCGCCGATACCTATCTCGCGGGCTCGACGCCGATCCCGTGCATCAGGTGCAACCAGACCGTAAAGTTCTCGGACCTCCTGCGCACTGCGAAGGAACTCGGCGCCGATTGCCTCGCGACCGGCCATTACATCCGCCGCGCCGAGGGTGAGCACGGCCCGGAACTCCACCGCGCCCGCGATGCGAGCCGCGACCAGTCCTACTTCCTGTTTGCCACCACGCGCGCGCAGCTGGATTACCTGCGCTTTCCGCTCGGCGATCTTCCGAAGACGGAGGTTCGCGAACTGGCCGGGACATTCAACCTACCGGTCGCGGCGAAACCCGACAGCCAGGACATCTGTTTCGTGCCCGAAGGCTCCTACGCCAAGGTCGTCGAAAAGCTGCGTCCGGGCTCTGGACGCGCGGGCGAGGTCGTCCATCTCGATGGCCGCGTGCTGGGCGAACATGACGGCGTGATCAACTACACCATCGGCCAGCGCCGCGGGCTTGGTGTCGCCACCGGCGAGCCGCTGTTCGTTATCAAGATCGATGCACCGAAGCGCCGGGTCCTCGTCGGCCCGCGCGAGGCCCTGATGACCCGCGGGCTGCTGTTGGAAGAGCTGAACTGGCTGGGCCGGGGCAAGCTTGAGGACGCCGCGCGTGAGGAAGCGCGCGTGCTGATCCGTGTACGGTCCACCCGTCCGCCGGTGCCCGGTCACCTGGGTTTCGACGATGGCACGCCGGCGGTATTCTTTGATACGACAGAAGAAGGCGTGGCGCGCGGCCAGGCGGCTGTCTTGTACGACCCGGAAGGCGGCACGCGAATCCTTGGCGGCGGCTTCATCGCCCGAGCCTTGCCGGCGGACGAACGCGTGGCCGCGATCTGACACCTGCGGCCACGAATTGAGCGACTGGGAGCGGGTGCTCGCTGATCCGAGGAAAGGGATTGACGCGCGGGCGCCTCCAGCCAGCATTTGTCCCACATGTAGAGATTGTGATAGGCCTGAAAACGCAACTGTCCGACGTCCTGTTGCAGAAACTGGCACACCAGGCGCCGCCCGTTGTGGACGCAGGTTTCGAGCCGTCCCTTCCTTCGCGGATTCTTGATATTGATGAGCCCCGCCCGGACGGCGAACCGCTGCCGCAAAGCCCGGATGCTGAGGGGCAGACCTTCGTGATCCCATATGTCAACGGGCAGGGCGCTGAGAGCCGGCGGCGTATTTTGGTGCGCGCGCTGAAGCTGACTTCTGATAACGGCATCCTGCTGCTGGCACGCTGCACCGAGACCCGAAAGGAAATGCAATTCCGGGCTGACCGGATCAAGCATTGCGTCGATATCAACGGCGAAGTCCAGGACCAGCCGGCGGCCCTCCTCGCCGATGTGTTCAACCTCGATCCGGTGGAGGCCGGCCTTCTCGCCGCCGAAGGCTTCACGCCGCCGGCGCAGTTGCCACCCGCAGACACGGTCTACAGCCTGCTACGCCGACACCTCGGCCACGATCTGACGCTGATGGCGGCGATGGCGGAATCCGACGGCCAGATTTCGATGATCGAAGCCGATGCCATCCTGAACTTCGTCCGCCGCCGGTCTGACCTTTTTGGAATTGATCTGGATGAGACGCGAGTGCCCAAGCTGCTGGGCTTTGCGCGCAGGGTGCGGCCGACGGAAGACCAGATCCGGGGTTCGCTCGACGAGATCTGTGAGAGGTCTCCCCAGGCGCAGCTCGACCTCCTCACGGCCTGCCGGGACGTGATGCCTGCGGACGGCGATATCCACGCCAGAGAAGCCTGGCTGCTCGACCAGATCTGCGAGGACTTGGTGGGCGGTTGAGGCTTAACTCAGCCAGTCCGGCGCGATCACCGCGCCTTCGAACTTGGGCGCGGGATAGCGCTCCAGCAGTTTGGCGACGATCAGGTCAGCGACGCGGTCGGCTTCGCGCAGGGGTTCATACGTCCATTGATCAAGCGTGCCGGTGAAGTGCCGTGCCGCGCCGCGCGCGAGCAGGCTTTCGTGCAGCTGGGTGAATTTCGGGGCATAGCCTTCCAGCGGCGCGATGTGCACCGGCAGGCCGTGCCAGGCCGCTTCCGACAGCATGTTGGCGCTGTCTTCGGTCACGATGGCAGCTTTGGAGAACATCAGCCAGGCGAGGTACGGATTGGCGCCGTCCTGCGCGCCGGACC
>CALGEF010000414.1 GCA_937881755.1 uncultured Acidobacteriota bacterium | reverse complement strand
TGGTGACCCGGCCGCAAACGAACTCACCGCACCAACGTACGATCGAGATTTCGAAATAGCGCGGCTCAGTCACGTCCGCCTCGTCTCAGGCAAACCCGAACGTCGCTGTTTCGTCCTGCGCGCTGACGGACACCTTGCGGCCGACAGGGCTTGCGTCCTCGCGCAGGGTGGCGAGTTCGCCCGCGCCGGCATTGTTGGCAATGATGCGGCGTCCGTCGGCAAACCGCGCGAAGATGATGCCGCGTTCAGGGCCGTCCTTGCCGTGGGTGACGGTGAAGGTTTCGATCGTGGCTTCGCCGGAGACGATGGCGACTTCGACTTGCGTCCTGGGCTTGGCGGCGGGCTCAGCGGGCGTGAAGGCTGCCGGCGGGTTGGTGGAATAGACGCCGGCGGCTTCCTTCGTCATCCAGCCGCCATTGGCGAGGACGAGGCCGAATTCGCCCCTGTGTTTGCGCAGTGTAGAGGCCATCTCGGCTATTCCGTGCAAGGAGTAATTGTTACCCGGGCCGCCGAAGAAGGGCAGGCCGCCGGTGAGGGTGAGCGGGCGCTTGTCGGTTTTCCAGTCGAGGCCGAGGGCGGCGGCGCCGGAGAAGACGGCGACCGGGAAGCATGAATAGATATCGAAGTGGGCGATGCCGGCCTGCGATTTGCCAGCCTGCGCGAGGGCGCGGCCGATGGCGGTGTCCATGGCCCAGGACCGGTCAAGCACCGGGCGCAGGGAGATGAGATCATCGTATGCATCGCCGCCGCCGTGGATATAGACGCGCTTGTCTTCCGGCACGCCAAGTTCGTCAGCCTTGGACGAGGAGACGAGGATGGCGGCTGCGCCCTGGTTCACGGCGTCCTGCGCGATGAACCATTTGAGGTAGGGGTCGGCGTATTCGTAGTTTTCGCGCGATGGCGTGGAGAGAAAAGCCACGTCATGCTCTGCGGGGAATTGGGAATAGCGGTTCTTCGCAGCGACGGCCGAGAAGGGCTGGAAGAGCTCGGCCATGGCGCGGCGATGCGCGGAGCGCGAGCGGCCTTCGCGGGCGGCAACGGCGTTCTCGAACAGGCCATAGAAATATGCCGGCGCAATCAGGCCGTGCTTGATCTCTTCGCGTGAGAGCATCATCGGACCCATGCCGCGATCTTCATACGGCGCATCTGCGCCGTCCGCCCAGTTGATCTCCAGCCCATGCTTGCGCGCGCCTTTTGAGGCGCGGTTGGCTTCCGAGCCGGAGATCAGGACGGCGTCGATCTCGCCGGCATGGATGCGGCGGGCAAATTCATTGACGAGGGCCTGCGGGCTCTGGCCGCCGACGGTTTCGTAGATGAGGCGGGCGGGCTTCGTGCCGGTGTCCCGGGCGAGTGTACCGGGCAGGTTGGTGTTGTGGCCGTGCGGGTGGGCGGCGCGGCCAACCGAATCTTCGAAGATGCGCACGACGGCAATGGTGTCGATGGCCGCAGCGATGCCGGGCGCGCCGGTATCGGCGAGGGCGGCTTTCGAAGCTTCGGTCATAAGCGAGAGCGGCGACGGCGCGCCGGTGGGCCCCGCTTTGCCGTCCCACTGGCTGAGCGACTGGCCGACGCCTATCAGGACCGGAAGATCACCTTTTGCCATGCCGCGTCTCCCTGTGCTGCGTTGCCATTCTGTATTGCGCGGCGGTTTAACGCGCACGGAAAGGCGGGGCGAGGGGGGACGTTGGGGAAGCCGGTCAGCGGCCAGCGTTCAGGTCCGCGATGATGGCGGCGGGGAAGGCGGGGTCAATCACTGCGGTGAGGTGGGTGCCGGTGAGCCCAAGGTAGCGCGCGCCGGGGATCCTGGCGGCGAGGGCGGGGCCGGAACCGTTATCCAGGTCCTGGTCGCCGGTGAGGACGAGGGTCGGAACGGTGAAGGTCGCGAGCAGGTCGGCGGGTGTGTAGGTGCGCGCGGAGAGGGCGCCGAGATAGCCCCTGAGTGCGCCGCCGGTGGCCCTGGCCCGGGCGAGGATGGCCCTGGCGGCTGGCGTGTCTTCGCCCGCGATGGCAGCCTCGATGGCGGCGCGGAAGACAGTGTTGCGGTCGGTGTTGGTTTCGTCGGCGACAGAGTCGCCGATGCCGCCGAGGATCAGGCGCCCGGTGTTGCGGGAGAGCAGGTGGAAGCGGAGAGCGGAGATGGCGCCCATGGAGTAACCGGCGGTGGCGTAGGGCGCTTCGCCGAGATGGGCGGTGAGGGCGATCTGGTCGCGGGCGACGGCGTCGGCGGGCCAGTCTTCCGGGGCGGCATCAAAGGGCGAGGCGCCGTGGCCGCGCAGGTCCGGCGCGATGACGCGGTAGCCGGCGTCGGCGATCTTCTGGGCGATCTTGGGCTGGAGCCAGTTGAGGTCTGCGTTGCCGGAGAAGCCGTGGAGGAGGAGGACGACCGGCCCTTCGCCCAGCTCGTGATAGCTGATCGTCGTGCCATCGAAAGAGGCGTAGGTTTTCATGGGGGCGGCATCCTCGGCGCGGGCGGTGAAGAGGGCGAAGACGGCGAGGAGGAGCGCGAGCGCGGCGTGGCGGATCATGGCGATGCTCTCCCGGCGTTTATGGTTGGGGCGCACCTGAGGCGGGGAGAGCGGGGGCGTCAAGGTGGCGCAAATGCAAACAGCCCGCTTTGAGGGCGGGCCGTCGCTTCGAGCCGGTCCGGGTCAATCGGCCTTCAGCCTTTGCCCGGGATGGCAGTCCTAAAGGACGTCCAGCATTTCTGCGACCAGTGGGTGGCGCACCACATCTGCCGCTTCGAGCTTGATCACGGCGGCGCCGGAGAGTTTCTCAAGGCGTTCGGCGGCTTTGGCGAGGCCGGAGAACTCCGGTAAGAGGTCAGTCTGGCCGGGGTCGCCGGTGATGACCATGGTAGAGTGCCAGCCGAGGCGGGTGAGCAGCATCTTCAGCTGCGTGTAGGTGCAGTTTTGCGCCTCGTCGATGACGACGAAGGCATTGTTCAGTGTACGCCCGCGCATGAAGCCGATGGGGGCGATCTCGATGATGCCTTCTGCCAGCATGTGCTTCAGCTGGGCTGGGGAGAGGCGGTCGGCGAGCGCGTCGTAGAGCGGGCGCAGGTAGGGCGCGAGCTTGTCTTCCATGCCGCCGGGCAGGAAGCCGAGCTGCTCGCCCGCTTCGACGGCGGGGCGCGACAGAATGATCTTGGAGACCTTGCCCTTCTGGAGGGCCTCGACGGCCTTGACGATGGCGAGGTAGGTCTTGCCGGTGCCGGCCGGGCCGAGGGCGCAGACGAGGGCGTGGCTGTCCATGGCGTTCATCAGCTGGGCCTGGTTTTCAGAGCGCGGCTTGATGGTTTTCTGATAGCGCTGGGTGCGCTCATGTGCGATCTCGTTGCGGATCTCGTCGCCGTCATCGGGGTGCCAGCCGCGGCCGCCCTCTATCATCTGGAGATGGGCGCCCCTGCCACGCACCGGCTCGTTGTTCCAGCTTGAGGCGCGCACGTCTTGTGCGGACTTCAGGCGTTTGACGGCGTTACGTTTACCCATGGGAGGCCTCCTTGGCTGCGGGCATAAAAAAGCCGCTGGCGGAAATGCGCAGCGGCTCGGCGAAACGGTGGAACAGTCGGAGGCGCTCGCATGAGGCGGGCGACCAGAAACCGGAAGCAGGGCTTCCGGGGGGTGAGGGATGAATGGGCACGTAAACGGCCATTGCCTCTCCGAATCTACAACCCTTATAGATTAGCATCATTGTCTGAAGGTTAAGCGACATTCCGCTTACGAAATAAGTAACGAACGAGGACGCCCAAAAAATGGCTATTTATGAACTGGATGGAATGACCCCGGCCCTGCCGGCGAGCGGAAATTTCTGGATCGCCGGCAGCGCCGAGGTGATGGGCAATGTGTTTCTCCGTGAAAATGCCTCGGTCTGGTATGGCTGTGTGCTGCGCGGCGACAATGATCCGATCACCATCGGCGAGAACTCGAACATCCAGGACCTGACGGTGATCCACACGGATATCGGGGCGCCGGTGACCATCGGGGCGAACGTGACAGTGGGCCACCGGGTGATCCTGCATGGTTGCGAGATCGGCGACGACACGCTGATCGGCATGGGCTCGACGATCCTCAACCGCGTGAAGATCGGGCGCAACTGCATCATCGGCGCAAACTCGCTGATCTCGGAAGGCAAGGAGATCCCTGACAATTCTCTGGTGATGGGCGCGCCGGGCAAGGTTGTGAAAGAGATCTCGCCGCAGCAGATGCAGCTGATCAGGATGTCGGCTTTCCACTATGTGGAAAACTGGAAGAAGCATCAGGCGCAGCTGAAGCGGATCAGTTAATCCGCTGACGGATTGATTCGCGCATCCCGCGCCGCTCGGACGGCTTCGGCGCCCTGGGAGGACAGGCCCGTCCAACCCGGTTTGGCGTCGCGGGGTGCGCAGATCATCAGCTGTGTGCCGTCCGGCGCCGCCGACGTGAGAATGCGGCGTACGTCCGTCAGCGGACGGCCCGATCGAAGTAAGAAGGTGCCGGGGATCGGCTCCGCGAAACGCCCGACGGTGTTGAGGGAGGTGGCCAGGGCCTGCCTGCGAATGGGACCGACGCCGGAGTCAGGGCCTGAAACGATGACGAAGTTCGAGGCCTCGGCGCGCCGGGCGCTCCGGCTTTCCAGCGCTGCTTCGATACGGACCCGCAGGGGCGCATAATCGAGCGCTGGCAGGAACGGCTCGCCATCGCCTGAGGATTTTCGCGTCAACGGGCTGATCTTGCCGGCGTCTGCAAAAAGACTTGAGAGGGCCGGGCGTGAAGGGGCCGAGCGCCATGGGCTGGCTCATGATGTGCCAGACGGGCGGATCGGGCTCTGCAAGGTTCAAGGCGCCGCTGGTTTCAGCCGGCGCCAGCTTCCCGGGCAGGGCCGGGTTGATACGGAGCGCGCGCAATGTCAGCTGGCAGCGGTCTCAGCGCCGCGCAGGTAGCGGACCGCAAAGCTCCTGCCAGCGACGCGGACGACTTCCGCGGGACGGTTACCGGCATGGACCCGGTCGCCGACAAAGGGGGGCTTACCGAGCGCCTCGAAGGCGGCGCCGGTGAGGGAGATATCAGTCAGCCGGCACTGGAGCTCTGTGCTGTCCGGAAGGATGACGCAGGCCTGCCCGGTCGCGGAGAATCGGGGCGCGGCGCGTTCTTCACCAAGCCCCGGCACGTCCTTGTTGACCAGCCGGGTCAGGCGGTCGGCCAGCTTTTCGCGCTTCAGCTGCGAGGTCTGGAAGCGCACGGCAAAGCCGTCAGGGGTTATGCGGATGACTTGCGCCGCGACACGGCCCAGTTCGCCGAAATAGCAGACGATCTGCTGGCCGGAACCGGGCGGTGTGGATGACAGGATCAAGGCGCCGTCGCAGGAGATGTTTGAGGTCAGCAGTTCGTGGTCGTCGCCGTCACTGGTGAGGAAGCGGCCGGTCAGGCTCAGGTCGACGCGCTTGTAGCTCCGCCGGTCCCGCCTGGGGCTGGCGCCCGGTGCGGGCGCTGAATGAAGGAGGTCTGGCAGCGTCATATCGACGTGTCCTGGCTGCGCGAACGCCGCCTGCCGCAACGCTCTTCCCTTCAAGATAGAGGAGGAACATTGACAATTGGTTGCCTCGTTCACTGCATTGGCGTTAGGCAGAGCGGCGCATAAACCACCCCTGGGAGTTGACTTCACGTGAGCATTGAAACCTTCGACTATGTGATCATTGGCGCCGGTAGCGCGGGCTGCGTGCTGGCCAACCGGCTGTCGGCTGATCCTGGTATACGGGTCTGCCTGATAGAGGCGGGCAAGAAGGACACCTCCCTCATGGTGCGCATGCCGGCTGGTGTCGGCAGCCTCATCAAGGAAGCCAATGACCATAACTGGGGCTTCTGGAGCGAGCCGCAGGTGCACATGAACGGGCGCAAGCTCTACTGGCCGCGCGGCAAGGGTTGGGGCGGCTCCTCGTCTATAAACGGCATGGTCTATATCCGCGGGCATGCTGGCGACTATGACCAGTGGGGCCAGATGGGCCTGAAGGGCTGGAGTTATGCGGATGTGCTCCCGTACTTCAAGCGCGCCGAAACCTATGAACGGGGCGCCAATGATTTCCACGGCGGAGACGGTCCGCTGAACGTGTCCGAAAGCCCGATGACAAGCCCGATCTACAAGGCTTTTGTCGAGGCGGGACGGGAGGCAGGTTATCCGGTCACGAACGATTTCAACGGCGCGCAGCAGGAAGGCTTCGGCCCTTACCAGCGTACCATCCATAAGGGCGAACGCTGGAGCGCCTCCTTTGCCTACCTGCGTCCGATCGAGGGCAAGCGGGCGAACCTGAAGGTCATCTCCACCGGCTTTGTGACGCGCATACTGATCGAGGGCGGACGGGCGGTCGGGGCGGAGTTCACCGGAGCACGCGCGCAGGCTGCGTCAAGCGTGCGGGCGGCGCGCGAAGTGATTGTCTGCGCCGGCGCAGTGCAGTCGCCGCAGCTGCTACAGCTGTCCGGGATCGGCGATCCGGACGCGCTCAGGGCGCTCGCAATAGAGGTGAAGGTTGCGTCCCCGAACGTTGGCAGGAACCTGCAGGACCATCTTGATGTCACGGTGATCAACCGCATGACACAGCCGGTTTCAGCCTATTCGATGCAGAAGGGGATCAGGAAGCTGCTCGTCGGCATCCAGTATCTCGCGACGCAGAAGGGCGCGGGGGCGGACAGTTTCCTGCAGGCGGGCGCCTTCCTTAAATCGCGTCCCGGTCTCGAGATGCCGGACATCCAGCTGCACGCGGTCAACGCGATCATGATGGATCACGCGAATTTCACGCCGACCGAGGACGGCTTCACCATCCACGCCTGCCAGCTGCGCCCCGAGAGCCGGGGTACGGTGATGCTGAAGTCAGCCGATCCGTTCGACCATCTGGCGATCGATCCGAACTACCTCGCAACCGAGGAAGACCGCCGCGCGATGCGCGAGGCGGTAAAGATGGTACGCGATGTCATCGGTCAGGCATCCCTCAAGCCCTATGCGGCGGGCGAGATCATGCCGGGTGCGGGTATCGTTTCGGATGACGACATTGACGCGTTCATCCGCGAAAAGGGCGAGACAATCTATCACCCCGTTGGTACGGTCGCGATGGGGGCGAATGCTTCCAGCCCGGTGGACGGCGATCTGAAGGTGCGGGGAATAGAAGGCCTGCGGGTTGTTGATGCGTCTGTCATGCCGACGTTGATTGGCGGCAATACCAATGCGCCGACGATCATGGTGGCCGAGAAAGCCGCCGATCTGATACTTGGCGCCAGGCTCCTGCCGCCGGAAGAACCGAAACGGGCGCTGGCACCTGTCTGATCAGTGCAGGCCTTGCCGCAGGTTGGCGACGAGGCGCAGCTGCGGGCCGAGCTTTCGGGTGTCCGGCGGGACCAGCATCGAGATACGGTGGCGGAACACCGGTTGGCCGAGGAGCATAGGTTCGCTGCCGAGCGTCTGGTACAGACCGAGCATGCGCAGGCGCGGTGAGCGGCCAGCCTCGATGCTGAGCGGCATCAGCGTGATCTCGAGTTCGACGCGCTCGCCGGTCAGCGTTTCGCCGCGGCCGCGCACAACCCCCGGCGCGCCATCGAAGCGAATCGCTTCGAGGAAGGCCGCCATCATCGCGCGGTCCGGACCGGTCCAGAGATCCAGGTAGTTTTTGTTCACCAGGTTGCGCCCGATGAGGGCGTTGAGCGTCATACCCGAGGTGCGCACGAGCCAGGACTGATCTTCGCGCTGTTCGACGACGAAGA
>CALGEF010000413.1 GCA_937881755.1 uncultured Acidobacteriota bacterium | reverse complement strand
CCAGCGACGAGCGCATGCCCTCATGGCCCATCGCGATGCCGTCGGTCACGGTGATCGTGCAGAACTCGCGCGGCGTACCGTCCGCTTCCCTGACGCCCGCCGAGGCCGCATGCGCCTGGCGCATCAGCGCCGTGTTGCAGGGCGCCGCTTCATTCCAGCAGGATGCCACGCCGACGAACGGCTTCCTGATGTCCTTCGTGGAGAGGCCCATCGCATAATAATAGCTGCGGTGCGGGGCCCGCTCGGGGCCTTCCGTCACATGGCGGGAGGGCAGGCGGGACTTATCCCAGGTCTTGGTCATTGAAGCGCGTTCCCGTTCGGAGTTGCGACAAGGGCCTAGCGCGCAATTTCCTTGCGGAAAAGAGCTTATTCATCACCGTAAATGGCGACCTTGGCCCCGGAAGCGTCAATCACGCCGCGATACATTCCGGCCGAATTGAAAACGAAAGCCGGCGTCCCCGCGCCGTCAATCACGATCACGCCGCCATCGCCGCCCAGGGTTGCGACCTCGTCCAGCGCGACACCTGCCGCAATCGCAATCGGTTCGCCCGCCAGCTTCACCCGGTCGCAGATCGTCTTGGCAACGCCGACGCGGATGAAATACTCGCCGTGCCCCGTGGCGGAAACCGCGCAGACGCCGTTCTCGGCATAGGTCGCCGCGCCGATCAGGGGCGTATCGCCGACCCGGCCCGCCGCCTTGGCCGTCATGCCGCCCGTCGTTGTGGCGGCGGCAAGGTTGCCGTTCGTGTCGATGGCGACGGCGCCGACCGTGCCGTGGCGGTCTGCCGCCGTCCGCGCGCGGTCTTCGAGGACCCGCTCCAGAGCTTGCCGGCGCCATTCGGTGTCAAAGTAGGTGTTGTCGACCATGTCGAGGCCCTGCGTCTCGGCGAAGTCATCCGCGCCCGTCCCCGCGAACATCACATGCTCGGACTTGTCCATCACGGCCCGCGCGGCCCTGATCGGGTTCTTCACACGCATCACCCCGGCCACGGCGCCGGCATTGCGGTCCCGCCCGTCCATGATGGCGGCGTCGAGTTCATGGCGCGCCTGCGCCGTGAACACGGCGCCATGACCCGCATTAAACAGCGGGTTGTCTTCCATCACCAGCACGGCGGCTTCGACAGCGTCGATGGCTTCACCGCCGCTGCTCAGAACCCCTGCGCCAGCTTCGAGCGCCTCGTTGAGCGCCGCCGTGTAGGCCGCTTCCATTTCCTGCGACAGGTTTTCGCGCAGGATCACGCCTGCGCCGCCATGAATCACGAGCCGCCATTCAGGCTTGACCGGCATGGGTGCCTCCGGAATTGTCGAACAGGCCGTAACCAGCAAAACCGACAGCAGGCTGATGAGGCGCGGCATCACGAAATACCTGCCAGCGATGTGCGCGCCGCTTTCAGCTTGTCGCGCCGGGCAGACCAGTCTTTCACCCGGTCGCGGTTCTCTTCGACAATCTCTTCCGGGGCGCGTGCCACGAAATCCGCATTCGCGAGTTTCTTCTCTGTCGAGACGATGTCCTTCTCGAGTTGCGCCACTTCCTTGTCGAGACGCTTCTGCGCTTCCGCCCTGTCGATCAGGTCCGCGATGTGCAGCGCCGCCACGGACGATCCGACCAGCGTCGACACCGAGCCTGCCGGCTGTGATGGCGCGGTCGCCGTCTCGTCCAGCCGCGCCATCCGGCGCAGCACGTCGTCATTGCGCTCCAGCCGCTGCGTGTCCGCCGGGCTGGGGTTTACCAGCGTCAGCGGCACTTTCGCGCCCGCCGGCACGCCCAGATCATTCCGGAGCGAGCGGATTTCGGTGATCATCCCGATCAGCCATTCGATCTCTGCGCGCGCTTCGGCATGGCCGAACTGCGTGATCGCCGGCCACTGCTGCAGCATCAGGAAGCCCTGGTCGTACGCCCGTCCCGGCGCGCGCCGCTCCCAGAGTTCTTCCGTCACGAAGGGCATGAACGGATGCAGCAGCTTCAGGGACTCGTCAAGCACATAGCCGCACACCGCGCGCGTCTCCGCCTTCGCCGCGTCATCCATGCCCATCAGCAGCGGCTTGATCAGTTCCAGATACCAGTCGCACACCGTGTTCCAGACGAACTTGTAGAGCGCGCCGGCGGCATCGTTGAACCGGTAATCCTCTATCCCCGTGGTGACTTCGGCCACACAGCCTGCCAGCTCGCCGAGGATCCACTGGTTGACCGGGCGCTGCGCCGAGCACGGATCAATCCCGCCGGGCGCGCCGCATTCATTCATCTCGGCAAAGCGCGCCGCGTTCCACAGTTTCGTGGTGAAGTTCCGGTTGCTCTCGACCGCCTGTTTCGACAGGCGGATGTTGCGGCCCTGTCCTGCCATCCGGCTCATCGCAAAGCGCAGGGCGTCCGCGCCGAATTCGTCGACGAGTTCCAGCGGGTCCATGGCATTGCCCTTGGACTTCGACATCTTCTGCCCCTTCTCGTCGAGAACGAGGGCGTGGATGTAGACATCCCTGAACGGGGTTTCTCCGGTGAACTCGAGCCCCATCATCA
>CALGEF010000412.1 GCA_937881755.1 uncultured Acidobacteriota bacterium | reverse complement strand
CGCGGAGACCTTTGCGGAGTTGCTGGCAGCGCGCGGTGAGCGTGAACGGGCGATCGAGATACTCGACCAGTTCCGCTCCGAAGTCGGCTATAATGCCTCGCTGGCGGCGCTGGCTGAGCGGATAAAAAGCGGGGAGGCGATTGCGCCGAAACGGTTCACGACGCGCCAGGGCGCGGCGCTGGCGCTGCTCCTGCCAGCTTCGGCGCTGATGTTTCAGACCGATGATGATGTGGCGTCAGTGTATTTCGTGCTGGCTGTGGCGCTGGACCCTGAACTGCACCAGGCGCGCACGCTGCTGGGGCAATCTCTGCTGCAGGGCGAGCGGCCGGAAGCTGCCATCCGTGTGCTGAGCGACGTGCCCGTGAGTTCGCCCTATTATGCAACCGCCCGGGGGCAGATTGCCAACACGCTGTTGCAAGAGGACCGGAAGGAAGCGGCGCTGGTTCTTGCGGCGGATGCGCTGAGGGCCAAGCCGGAGCGCAGCCTGAAACTGCAGGTGGCCGATATCTGCCGCGCGCTGGACCGGCACCGCAAGGCCGAGGCGCTACTGAGCGAAATCATCGCTGCCGACGAAGCGGAGGGGCGCAGGGACTGGCGCGTGTTCTTTGTGCGCGGCGCTTCGCGCGAGCGGCAGACAAATTGGGCCGGCGCTGAGGTGGACCTGCAGGCGGCGTTGGACATCGAGCCGGAAAACGCGATTGTGCTGAACTATCTCGGATATTCCTGGATTGATCGCGGCATAAAGCTGGAAGAGGGATTTGCCCTGATCCGGCAGGCCCTGGTTCTGGAGCCGAACTCCGGGCATATCGTCGATAGCCTTGGTTGGGCCCATTACCGGCTTGGCCAGTATGAAGAGGCGGTGGATTATCTCGAGCGCGCCGTCGTGCTGTTGCCCGGTGACGCGGTTCTAAATGACCATCTGGGCGACGCATACTGGCAAGCCGGGCGACGAAAGGAAGCGGGCTTCCAATGGGCACATGCGCTGAAGCTTGATCCGTCCCCGGATGACCGCTCCAGAATCGAGAAAAAGCTGCTGACCGGGCTTGTTGCCGATCCTTCGCCGGATTCGGCAGCGGGACGTTAAGGTTTCAGCGGGGCTGCAATGACTTCTCTCAAGGCTATGGCCGCTGCCAAGGTGAACCTGTTCCTGCATGTCGGGCCGGCAAAACCGAATGGCCGGCACGACCTCGATTCGCTGGTCGTGTTCAGTGATGATCAGCTGTGTGACTATCTTGAAGCCGATCCTGCGGAGGCACTGACGCTGGAGGTGAGCGGACCCTTTGCGCAAGAGGCAGGCGCGCTGGACGACAATCTCGTTCTGCGCGCGGCCAGGGCGCTGCAAGCTGCGTCGGGCACCGGAAACGGCGCGCGGCTGAAGTTGAAAAAACAGCTGCCGGTGGCAGCGGGCATTGGCGGCGGCTCTTCGGATGCGGCAGCAACGCTCCGTCTACTGACGACCCTCTGGGAGGTTGACCCGGCGTACGCGGCCGCTGTGGCACCCTCCTTGGGCGGTGATGTGCCGGTCGCGCTCGCCGGCGCGGCGTCCCTGATGCGCGGGGAAGGCGAGCGCGTCTCGCCTGCGCATCTGCCGCTGCAGATACCGGCGCTGCTGGTCAATCCGGGTGCGGCCTGCCCGACCGGGCCTGTGTTCCGGGCTTTCGACGCGGCGGGCGGCGGCTTCGGGTTTGCCGAGGTGGATCCGTTTCCGGATTTCGCCGACAGGGTTCATCTGGCTGACTGGCTTGGCGCGCAGCGCAATGACCTTGAAGCGCCGGCGATTGCGCTGGTTGCCGAAATCGGCGAGGTGCTGACCTTCCTGCGGGCGCAGCGCGGCGTGCAACTCGCGCGGATGAGCGGTTCCGGCGCGACCTGTTTTGCACTGTTCGATGCCATTTCCTTTGCCGAGATGGCGCATGTCATTTTGAAAGCAGAAAAGCCGGACTGGTGGTCGGCGCCCTGCCGGCTGGGCGCTGCGCCGTGAGTCTGGTTGCCATCTTCGCCGTCCCGTATTTGATCAGCCTGTTCGTCTGTTGGCTGATGATCCGCCTGGGCCCGAAAGATGCGCCAGATGGCGGGCGCAAGACGCAGGCCGCGCCGGTGCCGAGTTCCGGCGGAATGGGTGTTCTGGGGGGGATGTCAGGGGGGCTTGGCACACTGGCGCTGATCGAGGCGACGGTGGCTGAGCCGCTTTTGGCGGCGCCGATTGCAGGGATAGTTGCCTTTACGATCTTTGCGGCACTGCTCGGCTGGGCGGATGATGTTTACGGAATGCCGGCCCTGACCAAGCTCGTGGCACTACTCATTGGCGCGGCGGCGGCTGTTGCGTTCGGGCCCCAACCCGGAGCGCTCTGGATAGACGGCGCAGGGATCACCTTGCCTTGGGCGCTGGGCGCCCTTGAGGCTGTTTTTTTCATTTTCGTAATGGCGAACGCAGTCAATTTCATGGACGGCGCCAACGGCATTGCGATGGGTACGTCGTTGATCATCCTTGCGGCGTTTGCTCTGATGCTCATCCCCAATGCCCTTTATTCGTCCGCAGATCGCTCACCGGGCACCCTGGCGGCGATATGTTTAGCGGCTGCTTCGGCGCTGGCCGGATTTCTGGTGTGGAACCTGCCAGGCAAGTTGTTTGCCGGGGACGCGGGTTCACTCTCCGTAGGCGGATTGATCGGCGGGGCGTCGGTGATGTTTGCCATTGACGGGCCTGTGCTGGTTCCGCTTACGCTATGCTTGCCGATCCTGATCGATGTGTTCCTGACGCTGGCCTGGCGTGCGAGGCATGGCCGGCCTCTGATGAAGGCGCACCGCGACCATGCTTACCAGCTGCTGCTGCGCGCCGGCTGGTCACACGGCAAGGTCGCGCGGCTCTGGTGGGGGATGACGGTTATCTGCGCCGGCGCAGTGATCGCGGGCCCGTTTGCCTCGGCGGCGGGGCTCTACGGCGCTCGCATCTGGCCGCTGGACGTGATCGTGTTTGCGGTGCTGCTGATTGCCGGGTGCGGATTGTGGCTGCGCCAGCGGGTCACCCTCGGCCGGACGCTTCTGGCGAGTGGGCGCTAGTAGGCGCGGCTGACGCAGAAATCAGCGAGGTCTTCCAATGCGTCGCGGTACTGCGAGGCGGGCAGGGTGCGCAGCGCGCCTTTGGCGAGGGCGGCGTAGGCTTCGGCTTCCTGGACAGTGGCTTCGGCGGCGCCGGTGGCGCGGATCAGGTGGACGGCGTGGGCGAGGTCGGAGTCTTCCTGCGTTTCAGGATTCAGCGCGCGGTCCCAGAAAGCACGGTCTTCGTCCGAGCCCCGGCGGCGAGCTATAATCACCGGCAAAGTGATCTTGCCTTCCCGGAAATCGTCGCCCACCGATTTGCCGATCACAGAGGTCGTTCCGCCATAATCGAGCGCGTCGTCGATGATCTGGAAGGCAAGGCCGAGATTCTTGCCGTAGGTGGCAAGCGCGCCGGCGTAGCCGGCGCCGGTGGTGGACAGCGCGCCGGTTTCTGCCGCGGCCTCGAACAGCGCGCCGGTCTTGGCTTCGACGATGGCGAGATATTCCTCGGTCGGCAGATCGCGCGCCGCCATGGCGGCAAGCTGGCGCACTTCACCTTCTGCGATCACTGTCGAGGCGGTGGCGAGCCGGTTGAGGATTTGCAGACTGTTGGTTTCGACCAGCAGGTTGAAGGCGCGGGCAAACAGAAAGTCCCCGACAAGGATCGAAGCCTTGTTGCCCCAGACCGCCTTGGCGGCCGGTTTGCCTCGGCGCAGTGCGCTTTCATCGACGACGTCGTCGTGCAGCAGGGTGGCGGTGTGGATGAACTCGACAGCCGCGGCGAGGGCGTGGGTCGCGGCGTTGGCCTTGCCGACGGCGTTTGCGGCGATCAGGGTAATCAGCGGGCGCAGGCGCTTTCCGCCTGCCGACACAATATACCCCGACAAATCAGGAATGATGGAGACCGGGCTCGCGGCGCGGGTGGCGAGCAGGTGCTCCACAGCGGCGAGGTCAGCCGCCACGAGCTCCTGCATCCGCTCCACCAGCGAAGACAGTGCGGCCTTGCTCTTGGGTTTGTGGGCAAGGGTCAAGGCTAAACTCCGGATATGGTTCTGACGTAACTGCTGATCCTACGAGGCACAGGCGCCAAAGCGACGTGGCACCGGGACGCACGTATTCACTCCATGACAACGCGTTCTTCAACCATGATTCAGCGACAATAGCTGACACGCGGACGTGATTCGCGCTAAATGTGGCCGATGAAACACGTGTTTCTCATCCCCGCCCTCGCCGTGATGGCCGCTTGTGTCACGACGCCGGTCTACGGTCCTGCCAGATCCGAACGCGCCGAAGGCTATATCTCTCAGCAGATCGGGACCGGCCGGCACCGGATATCCTATACCGACAGGGACGCCGTCCGCGCCCGCAACATGGCTTTGCTGCGCGCCTCCGAGATCACCCTCATGGAGGGCAAGGACTGGTTCGAGATCACCAACGATACAATGGAGTCGCAAGGGTCAGGTCGCAGCGGCGGGCCGTCGGTCAGCATCGGAGGCTCAGCCGGGTCGGGTGGCTATTCGGGCGTCGGTGTCGGCTTCGGCATCCCGCTGGGCGGGGGCAGCGCCGGCAAGTTCACGCATACACTGGAGATCGTCACGGGCGCCGGCACCAAGCCGGACAAGCCGGAGGCGTATGACGCCCGCTCAGTGGACATGAGCCTGCGGGGCACGTCCGGCTGATGGAAGAGGTCTTCCGGACGAATGATCCGGTTAAGCTTTCCTATGTTGAGCACCTGCTGGCCGAGGCCGGCGTCGAGTACTTCGTGCTCGACCGGCATATTTCAGCGGTGGAGGGCAATATCGGCGTTTTCCCGCGCCGCATCCTCGTGCGGGAAGTCCAGCTGGCGCGGGCGCGGCTGGCGCTCGCGGGGGTCGAGGCGGGATGACATATTCAACCTCTGTGCGGGGCTTTTCGGCCTTGTCCGGCCGCGCGCGATCAGAGTAGCGTATTCTTGTTTTGCGAGGGATTTTTGGAATGCAAACTTTGATCGTACCGGCGATATCCGGACTCGTTCTGGTGGCGGGATGTTCGTCGACAGACCTGGCCGCTTTCAATTTAGGCCTGCAGGAAGCGAATGGCACCGTGTGGCCCGACCAGTCCTAGAGCAAGCCGCTGCAGTGTGGCTCGGGCAATGGGTACCTGATGGAATACTCCGGCGTGAGCGGCGGCCAGGGCTTCATCTACTTCGTCAGTTATGCTCCCGATTACACGTAAATCACCGTAACCTATGATGATGACGACGTTTATGATGCCGGGATTTCCTACGGCGAGACATCCTGCATCATGTACAACCATCCCGGGTTCGGCTGGAACTCGTCCTGGGCCTGTTGACGCTGCGGCGGGGTTGTCTGAAGTGGGCGCATGAGCCAACAGCGCGCGCCTTCCCCATGTACTACCCGCGACACCGTCTATCAGGGGCGTGTCACGCTGGTGCAGCCGGAGACCGGTTTTCGCGCGGGCTTTGACTCCCTTGCTCTTGCGGCGGGCTTGCCGGCGATGGACAAGGGCGAGGCGCTGGAGCTCGGCTGCGGTTCCGGCGGAGCGCTGTTGCCCGCGGCGTTCCGGCTGCCGGGCCTGGTATTCACCGGCGTCGAGCAGGATGCTTCAGCGGCGGCGCTGGCGCGTGAGGGCGCGGCGCTGAACGCCTTCGGCACGCGGGTGGTGATCGAGACGGACGAGGCCGCCGGCTGGGCGGCGGCGCATGAAAACCGGTTCGACCTGGTGTTTGCGAACCCGCCTTACTTCGAACCTGGCAGGATTTCCCCGCCCGGCGAAGGCAAGGCCGGGGCGTATATCGAGAGTCTGCCGCTTGAGGGCTGGGTGAAGGCGATGCTGTTTGCGGCAAAACCCCGGGCGCCGGTGATCCTTATCCACCGCGCGGCGGAACTTGCACGGCTGCTGGCGCAACTTGACCGGCGGGCGGGGGAGATCACCGTGCTGCCCATTGCGTCAAAGTCAGGCGAGCCCGCCCGCCGCGTGCTGGTGAGGGCGCGCAAGGGGCTGAAGCGCGGCCCGCTGACCCTGCTGGCGCCGCTGGTGACGCATGGGGCGGATGGCGGCGCACGGTCAGGGGCGACGCAGAGGATTGCCGAAGGCGTGGGAATCGACTGGTAAAGGGGTTGTCCGGCGTGCAATCGGGGCGCGGGGGGCACAACCTCAGCCCCGGGTCATAGAATGAGGATCCTGCGTCATGTTTACGTTCCTGTTCCTCCTGAGCCTGGTCGCGGGCATTGCGATCGCGTGGATCGGCTGGTTCGGCCAGAACGACCACAGGCGCGAACGCGGGCCGAGGGAAAAGTGAGACCGGTTGCGCGGGCAGTGGCTTGGCGCTAGGCCGGATTTTCCCAGTCCCGTGAGCCGTCCATGCCTGCGTCCCCCAAAACTCCGAAAGCCCATCCCAGACCTGCATCCTTTCAGGACCTGATCCTGACACTGCAGGCCTATTGGGCCGCGCAGGGCTGCGCGATCCTGCAGCCCTATGACATGGAAGTCGGCGCCGGCACGCTGCACCCGGCGACGGTGCTGCGCGCGCTGGGGCCGCAGAACTGGCGCGCGGCCTATGTGCAGCCTTCGCGCCGGCCGAAGGATGGGCGGTACGGCGAGAACCCCAACCGCCTCGGACACTATTACCAGTTCCAGGTGATCCTGAAGCCGAACCCGGCGAACCTGCAGGACCTCTATCTTGAGAGCCTGTACCGGATCGGCATCGATCCCACGATCCATGACATCCGCTTTGTCGAGGATGACTGGGAAAACCCGACTGTCGGCGCCTGGGGACTTGGCTGGGAAGTCTGGTGCGACGGGATGGAGGTGTCCCAGTATACTTATTTCCAGCAGGTTGGCGGGCTGGATGTCGCGCCGGTCTCGGGCGAGCTGACCTATGGGCTGGAGCGCCTCGCGATGTACGTTTTCGGCGTCGACCGCGTGTACGATCTGCCCTTCAACGACCCTTCCTCCGCCGTGCCGCTGACCTATGGCGATGTGTTCCTGGAGAACGAGCGCCAGCAGAGCGCCTTCAATTTCGAGCATTCGGATGTCGAGATGCTGAAGCGCTGGTTTGCTGATTGCGAAAACCAGTCGAACGCGCTGCGTGCGGCGGGCAAGCCGCTGCCAGCCTATGACTACGCGTTGAAGGCCTCGCACACGTTTAACCTGATTGATGCGCGCGGGGCTATATCGCCCACCGAGCGGCAGGCGTACATCGCCCGGGTACGCGATCTTGCGCGCGGCGCGGCGGCGCAATGGGCGCAGACGCAGGGCTGAGCCTGCTGGCTTCCGGCTGTATTCCAATAAGTCACACGTTCTGGAGGACGAAACATGAGTGAACCGACAGTCGCCGGAAACCAGCCGGTTCCGGTTGAGGTGGAAGAAGGCAAGGTATACTGGTGGTGTTCGTGCGGTCAGTCCAGGCGCCAGCCCTTTTGCGATGGCAGCCACAAGGGCACCGAGTTCACGCCCCAGGGCTGGGAAGCGCCCAGGACCGGCAAGGTCTTCTTCTGCGCCTGCAAGCGCACAGGCAAGAGCCCGATCTGCGACGGCAGCCATAACAGGCTCTGAACGAGTCTGAACAGATATTCATATAAAAAACAGTGCGTTAAGCAAAGAATTTTGTTTTTTGTGCGACGGAAAGGCGTCGGCGCCGCCGTTGAACGGGCATGATCTGGATGACCGGGTCATGTTCGCTCAAGGAGGACTACCGATGTTCAGACCGCTGATTGCTGCTGCCCTGATTGCCACCTTTGCGGCGCCCGCCGCGCTCGCCGGACCCGCCGAAGGTCTCGGCCGGATCGACCACCGCCTGACCGCCGCCGAAATTCGCGGCGACATCCCGCAAGGCAGCCGGGCTGACCTCGCCGAAGACCGTCTCGACCGGTTCGAGAACAAGGTGGACCGCCGCGAAAGCCGCCGCGACGAAGCCTATGACCACGGCCGCCGCGACGTGATCGAGGACCGCCTCGACCGCGCCGAGAACGTGGCCGACCGCCGGGAAGACCGGATCGACCGCCGCCACTAGGCTTCTGCCTGTTTCGCCCGTTCCGGTCATCGCTGGAACCCGGACCGCCTGCTGGCTGCAGGCGCGGGCCGTGCCCCGGGAACGCCGGGGCGGGCTGCCTTGCGCCGCGCGCCACCCTTGACCCCGGCGCGCGCGCGACTATGCCGTGACCCACGCGCAACTCCTGCCGCCGGGGCCCCATGGCTGAACTCCTGCTCGAACTTTTTTCCGAGGAAATTCCTGCACGCATGCAGGCGAAGGCGGAGGCAGACCTTCTCGCTGCGCTGACCGCGCGGCTGAAGGAAGCCGGCCTCGGCTGGAAGAACGCGTTTGCGGTGTCCGGGCCGCGGCGTCTGACGGCGGTGGTCGAGGGGCTGGACGCGCGTTCGGCGGACGTGCGCGAGGAGAAAAAGGGCCCGAAAGTCGGCGCGCCGGAGCCGGCGATTGCGGGCTTCCTGCGCGGCGCGGGGCTGACCTCCATAGACCAGGCAAGCATCGTCTCTGATCCCAGGAAGGGCGACTCATATGTCGCCTATCTCTCGGTGCCGGGGCGAGACGCCCTGGACGTGATCGCCGAGGCGGTGCCCGCTATCGTGCGCGGGTTCAACTGGCCGAAATCGATGCGGACGGCGGACGGCGACCTGCGCTGGGTGCGGCCTTTGCAGGGCATCGTCTGCGTGCTCGACGGGGCGGTTGTACCGTTCGAGGTCGGCGGCATCAGGAGCGGGAATTTGACCGAGGGGCACCGGGTGCACGGGCGTGGTCCGTATACGGTCAAAGTATGGGCGGACTACAGGAAGCAGCTGGAAGGCAAGGGCCATGTGATCCTGTCGCGGGTCGACCGGCGGGCGCGTATCCTGGCGGGCATCGAGGATGTGTGCAGCGCTTCCGGGCTGGAACTGGTGCCGGATGAGGGGCTGCTGGAAGAGGTGACCGGGCTGGCGGAATGGCCGGTGGTCGTGCTCGGGCAGATGGAGCCTTCGTTCCTCGACCTGCCGCCCGAAGTGATCAGGCTGTCGATGCGCACGCACCAGAAATATTTTGCGGTGCGCCGTCCGGGTGCTGACGGATTAGCGCCGAACTTCATCGTGGTGGCAAACATCACGGCGAGCGATGGCGGCGTGAAGATTGCCGAGGGCAATGCACGGGTTCTCTCAGCGCGCCTGTCGGATGCGCGCTTCTTCTGGGAGAAGGATAAGGCGACGCCACTGGACGTGATGGGCCAGAAGCTTAGCACCATCGCGTTCAAGCAGGAGCTGGGCTCGCTGGGTGACAAGGTAGAGCGCGTGGCCGCGCTGGCGCGGGAACTGGCGCCCAAGGTTGGGGCTGGTCCCGAACTCGCAGAGCGCGCGGCGCGGTTGGCGAAAGCCGACCTTGTGTGCGAGATGGTCGGCGAGTTCCCGGAACTGCAGGGCGTGATGGGCCGGTATTATGCGCTCGCCGCCGGCGAAGATGCCCGCGTGGCCGATGCGATCCGCGATCATTACAAACCGCAAGGGCCGAATGATGCTGTTCCGTCGGAGCCGGTGGCAATCGCCGTCGCACTGGCGGACAAGCTCGATACGCTCACGGGCTTCTGGGTGATCGGAGAGAAGCCGACAGGATCGAAAGATCCGTTTGCGCTTCGGCGCGCGGCATTGGGTGTCGTTCGCTTGATCCTCGACAACGATCTGCGTCTCAGTCTCGACCGGTTCAATGATGCCCAGGTTCTGAAACATCAGGTAGGGCCGAACGCTGACTGGTCCTCACCGTCACTGACTGCTCTTGCGCGTGCAATCATGAATGAAGGTGTGTTCAGCGATCAGGCGCAGTCCGCCCTGACGTCGATTGAGGGGCGACGTCCTGACTGGGCAGAACGTGTTTCCGCGCATGATCCCTCCGTAAGCGATGATCTCCTGGATTTCCTGCATGACAGGCTGAAAGTGTATCTGCGTGACCGCGGCGCGAGGCATGATTGGATCGATGCTTGTCTCACAATGCCCGGCCGGTGCGACCTCGTTCTGATCGTGAAGCGCATCGAGGCGCTCGGCGCCTTCCTTGAAACGCAGGACGGCGCGACCTTGCTCGCCGGCTATAAGCGCGCGGCGAACATTCTGAAGGCGGAAGAGAAGAAAGGCGCGTTGCCGGAGAACCTCTACGTCGATGCCGCGCTGATCGCCAAGGGCCCGGCCGCCGAGCGGGCGCTCTGGAACGCAGTGACCGCTGCCGAGGTCGCGCTTGAAACCCCGCTCGCGAAGGAGGACTTCGCCGGCGCGATGAGAGTGCTGTCCGGGCTTCGGGCGCCCGTCGATGCTTTTTTTGAAGGTGTTATGGTCAACGATTCGGACGCGGCCGTGCGGGCCAGCCGGCTGGCGCTGCTCGTGGCGGTGCGGGACGCGCTCCATAAGGTGGCGGATTTCTCGAAGATCGAGGGTTAGCCGGGTGTGTTCCGGTTCGGAAGGGCGAGATGATCCGGGCGTTCTGTACCTGCCCTCACGGGCGAATTAACAACGTTGTCACTCGCCCCGGGGGCGAAACGCGCTCTTCTCATGAGGGGTGCTATGCAGCATAGGACTTGCAATCGGGCCGGGCGGATAGAATTCACCGGTACATGAAGCTTATACGGAAGGCGATTTGGCATGGCTGAAGCGGCACGCAAGGGCGCAGAGCAAACCTGGGTCTATGCCTTCGGGGGCGGCACCGCGGACGGCGATGCCTCTATGAAGAACCTGCTGGGCGGCAAGGGCGCCAACCTCGCCGAAATGGCCAAGCTCGGCCTGCCGGTGCCTCCGGGCTTCACCATCTCCACGGCCGTGTGCGTGGCTTATTACCAGACCGGCCGGGCCTATCCGGCGGGCCTCGAAGCCGAAGTGAACGCCGCGCTGGAAAGCCTTGAGCGCCAGTCCGGCAAGGGCTTCGGCGATCCGGCCAATCCGCTGCTCGTGTCCGTGCGCTCCGGCGCGCGCGCCTCGATGCCAGGGATGATGGACACGGTGCTGAACCTCGGCCTCAACGAAGCTGTAGCTGAAGGCCTCGCGGGCCTCGCCGGCGACCGCTTCGCCTATGACAGCTATCGCCGCTTCATCCAGATGTATTCGAACGTCGTGCTCGGCCTCGGCCATGACGAGTTCGAACATATTCTGGACGACTACAAGGAGCGCGAAGGCCTCGACCTCGATACTGACCTGACCGCCGATAACTGGAAGGCCGTGATCGTGCGCTACAAGGCGGCGGTGCAGAAGGAACTCGGCCGTCCGTTCCCGGAAGATCCGCGCGAGCAGCTCTGGGGCGCCATCTCCGCCGTTTTCAACAGCTGGATGAGCGACCGCGCCATCATCTACCGCAAACTCAATGACATTCCGGAAGACTGGGGTACAGCCGTCAACGTGCAGGCCATGGTGTTCGGAAACCTCGGCGAGACCTCCGCGACCGGCGTTGCCTTCACACGCGACCCGTCAAACGGGCAGGCGATCTTCTACGGCGAGTACCTTATCAACGCGCAGGGCGAAGACGTTGTGGCGGGCATCCGCACACCCGCGCCGATCTCGCGCGAACGCGCCGCCACGCTAGGCTCGGGCGACAGGCCGCTGGAAGACGCGATGCCGGAAGTCTACAAGCAGCTGCGCGACGTCGCCGCCAAGCTCGAGCACCACTACAAGGACATGCAGGACATTGAGTTCACGGTCGAAGCCGGCCGGCTCTACATGCTGCAGACCCGAAACGGCAAACGCACCGCCGCCGCCGCCGTGAAGATCGCGGTGGACATGGTGCGCGAGAAACTGATCACGGAGCGCGAAGCACTGCTGCGCCTCGAGCCGTCGCAGCTTGACCAACTCCTTCACCCTCGAATTCCAAACGAACAGGAACAGAAGGCAGCCAAGACACCGCCTTACGATGTGATCGTGAAGGGCCTGCCGGCCAGCCCTGGCGCGGCGGTCGGCAAGGTCGTGTTCGATTCCGAGGAGGCTTTCCTGCTCGCCGCCAAGGGCGAGGATGTAATCCTGGTCCGCGTCGAGACCAGCCCGGACGATATCAAGGGCATGCATGCGGCGCGCGCGATCGTGACCGCACGCGGCGGGATGACGAGCCATGCGGCGGTTGTCGCGCGCGGCATGGGCCGGCCCTGCGTTTGCGGCGCCAGCGACCTCAAGATCGACACGGCGCGCGGCGAGTTCAGCGTACGCGGGCGCACCTTCAAGAAGGGCGATGTGGTCACCATCGATGGCGGCACCGGCCGCGTGATGGCGGGCGCGATTGCGCTGATCAAGCCAGACCTGTCAGGGGATTTCGGCGAGTTGATGGGCTGGGCTGACAAGGTTCGCCGCCTCAGGGTGCGCGCCAACGCAGAGACGCCGCTGGATACGCGGACGGCGGTCGAGTTCGGCGCCGAAGGCATCGGTCTCTGCCGCACGGAGCACATGTTCTTTGATGAGGACCGAATCCCCGCGGTGCGTTCAATGATCCTGTCGAATGACGAGACAGGCCGCCGCGAGGCGCTGGCGAAGCTGCTGCCGATGCAGCGTTCGGATTTCGAGGAAATCTTCCGTATTCTGGGCGACCGGCCCGCCACCATCCGCCTGCTCGACCCGCCGCTGCACGAATTCCTCCCGTATGCGGACGAAGACATTGCCAATGTGGCGAAAGCTTCCGGCATCAATGCCGAGGAACTGCGCCGGCGCGCGCACGACCTGCACGAGAGCAATCCGATGCTGGGTCACCGGGGTTGCCGGCTCGGCATCACTTATCCCGAAATTTACGAGATGCAGGCACGCGCCATCTTTGAGGCAGCTGTCAACGTTGCGAAGGAGGGAAAGCTGAAGCCGGTGCCGGAAGTGATGATCCCGCTGGTCGCGACGCAGCGCGAACTCGCGATCCTCAAGACGCTCGTCGATGAGACGGCGCAGAAGGTGCTTAAGGAAACCGGCATGGTGGTCGACTACACGGTCGGCACGATGATCGAGCTGCCGCGCGCAGCCTTGCAGGCGGGTGAGATTGCTCAGTCTGCGGCCTTCTTCTCGTTTGGCACGAATGACCTGACGCAGACCACGCTCGGCATCAGCCGTGATGACGCGGGCCGTTTCCTGCAGGTCTATTCGGAAAAGGGCATCTACGAAAAGGATCCTTTCGTCACCCTGGACCAGGAAGGCGTCGGCGAACTGGTGAAGATGGCGGCCGAGCGCGGCCGCCGCACGCGGCCGGGTATCAAGCTTGGAATATGCGGAGAGCATGGCGGCGACCCCGCCTCGGTAGAATTCTGCCACCGCGCAGGCCTCGATTACGTTTCCTGCTCGCCGTACCGGGTGCCCATTGCCCGTCTTGCTGCGGCACAGGCCGCGCTCAAAGACAGTTCCAGATGACGCTGAGCTATTGAATCCGGTGGCGCTTGAGCGTTGTATTGCAGCAACACTGACCCCTTCGGTGAATCGCAGAGGTTGAGCGCGGAAAGGTCTTAAAACCTTTACGTTTCAGGTGGTTAACTCAGCTTTCCTTGAAATTCCATGAACTTTCGCCTTCTGCGGGCGAGTGAGCGTTTCGATTTTGTAACTCGGGAGGTTGGCTGAATTATTGCTAGATACGCCCCGGTGGGCCAAGTCCCCTCATGCCCGACGGGCGTGTAGGGACGCGTTCGGCCCTCAGATAATGCGTACAACCCTGGAAGCCCGGGTTCAAAGCGGAACGATAACCGCTGTCCGGGTAAAGAGGATCGGTGATGTTAAGGTTTTTTCAATCAAGCCAGATGAATCTGGCCTGCCTCAATGAGCTGAGCAACAAGCTCAAACGGTGGTGGCTAGGTATGACGGATCAGGAACAACGTGAAGTGTTCATCCGTGGCGGGATGATTGCCGTCTGCGCTGTGACCGCGACCGTTTCGCTTCCGGTGATTTCGAACCAGCAGGTAAGCCTGCGTGCCGAAGCCGAATACCGCGCCGACGCCGAGCGCTTTGCGATGTACCAGGATGGCGGCCTTGCCGTGCGCACTGATACCCATACGCCTGCCTTGCTGGATACGCCCTGGCTGCGCACGGTCGAATATACGCTGAAGCGTGACCCCGATTCCTCGATGAGCCGCTATGCGATGCGCGACCGTGATGGTGCCGCGCTTCTGACGCTCGCCTCGTTCCGCGCCGAAGAGGTGCAGCGCGCCGAGACTATCGATTCCGAGCTGATGTGCATGGCGCAGGCTGTGTACTACGAATCTGCCCGCGAGCCGCTGGAAGGCCAGATCGCCGTCGCCGAAGTCATCGCCAACCGCATGCAGGACCACCGCTACCCGGACACGGCTTGCGGCGTGGTATTCCAGGGCGCAACGCGCACCACCGGCTGCCAGTTCACCTTTACCTGTGATGGCGCCCTCCAGACCAAGCCGAGGGGCGAGAACTGGGAACGCGCCAAGCGCATCGCGGCGCATGTGCTGATGAACCTTAACGATGAACGTACCGGCGGCGCCACGCACTATCATGCGACCTACGTGGATCCGATCTGGAACTCTGGCCTGATCCAGACCAAAAAGGTCGGCCTGCACATTTTCTACCGCTTCCCGCGCGGCGCCGAATGGGCAAGCGTGGAGCGCAACTTCCAGGCCCGCAAGGACTCCGTGGCCCTGCAGCTTGCGTCCCTCGATGCCGGTGCAGTGGGCGCGGACGCTGCGGATGAAAGCCTGTTGTTCACAGATGCCGCCTCGGCCGGTTACGATGAGTACTACACGATCACGCCGTCTACGGCGCCGGCCGCTGTCTCGACCTCGACGCGCACGATTTCTTCGGGCACCCCGCGCCTGATGAGCCTTCAGTCTGTGCCGGCGGAAGAGGCCGAGATGCAAGCCGGCCCCGTTGCGGAATATACCGCTCACCAGGTCAGCGCTGTCGCATCGCCGGATACCTCGCTCTGAGCAGTCTATGAGCTCCAGATGCAAAGGCCGCCGGTGCCTCTACCGGCGGCCTTTTCGATTCCGGACTTGATGACCTAGCTGCGGGGCGGGACGCGCGCCTTGATCTGTTTGCGCACGAGGCCGGGCAGCCAGCGCGTCATGAAGCGGGCACGTTCGGCCTCGCCCCCGACCATGAACTGGATGTCATCGCCGTGCGCCGCTTCCCACGCCTTCTCGGCCGCCATCGAGACCGGATAGATCGTCGCGCCGCTGGCCTTCATCTGATCGGACATTTTCTCATTCGAGCCCGCCTTGGCGCCCATGTCGAGGATGGGTGTATCGACGAACCAGGGCATCAGGCTGGTGACGCGGATGCCGAGGTCGCGGAACTCCGCATCGAGGGCTTCGGATAGTCCGCGTACGGCCCATTTAGAGGCGGAGTAGACCGCGAGCTGCGGCGCGCCGACAATGCCGGCAGTGGAGGCAGTGTTGACGATGCGCGCGGCGGGCGTTGATTTCAGCAACGGCAAGGCAGCGTAGACGCCATTGATCACACCTTTGACGTTGATGTCGATGACGAGGTCAGCCTCTTCAGGCGGGACGTCCTCGAACCAGCCATGACGGCCGATGCCGGCATTGTTGAACAGCACGTCCATCTTGCCGCCGGTCGCGGTGCTGAAGCCTTCAATTGCAGCGGCCCAGTCAGCGCGCCTGGTGACGTCCAGTTTTGCGGCGTGGAAATTCCCGGCGCCGAGTTCGGCAGCGACGGACTTCAGGCCCATCTCGTTGACGTCATACAGGCCGCAGAACCATCCGCGCTTCGAGAAGTAGCGCGCGGTTTCGGCGCCGATGCCGGAGGCAGCGCCTGTGATGAATATGCTTTTGCGGCCGTTGGCGGTGGTCATGGCTGACATCTCCGAATCCCGTGCGCCGGGCTGGCGCGCGCGGTCGACTGTCAGACGACATCCAGCCCGAGGTCAAGGTTCGGTGCGGAATGGGTCAGCGCGCCCGCGGAAATGAAGTCGACACCAGTCTCTGCGATTGCCGCAACGGAAGAGAGCGTGACGCCGCCGGAGGCCTCCAGCGGGACCCGGCCGCCAGTGAGCGCCACTGCTTCGCGCAGCATATTGAGGTTCATGTTGTCGAGAAGGACGGCGTGAGGGCTGTGTTTCAGTGCTTCGTCGAGCTGGGCGAGCGTGTCGACTTCGATCTCGATCATGCGCAGGTGACCGGCATAGGCCCTGGCACGGGTCAGCGCGTCTGCGATGGAGCCGTTGCAAGCCGCAATATGGTTGTCCTTTATCAGGATCGCGTCATCGAGGCCGTAACGGTGCGACGTGCCGCCGCCGCAACGCACGGCGCGCTTCTCGAGCGCGCGGTGGCCCGGCGTCGTCTTCCGGGTACAGACGATGCGCGCCTTTGTGTGCGCGACAGCATCGACATACTGGCGCGTCAGGCTGGCGACGCCGGAAAGGCGGCCAAGGAAATTCAGCATCGTGCGTTCCGCGATCAGGATGGAGCGCGCGGCGCCAGAGAGTTCGGCGATCACATCACCGGGCGCCAGCGCGGCGCAGTCGGTTTTCTTCACTGTGAGGCGAACGTCCGGATCGATCAGGCGCAGCGCGTGAGTGGCGGCGTCGAGGCCGGCCAGGATACCGGGTTTGCGCGCGGCGATCACGGCGCGCATCTGCATGCCGGGGGGGATGGTCGCATCAGTTGTCAGGTCGCCCGCGCGTCCGAGGTCTTCAGCGAGCGCGAGGCGCACGATCGGGTCGAGGATCACCGCAGGCAGCGGCGGGATTTCGAGTGTCATGGGGTCACGTGCTCAGGGGACGGGTGGGCAATGAACTGGCGCTGCGGCCTGGCGGTGCCGGGGAAGTCACTGCGGAAGTGTCCGCCCCGGCTTTCGGTGCGGGCGAGCGCGCCTTCGGCAATCAGACGCGCAGCAGTTAGGGCCGGGGCGCCGGGCGCTTCAGGCTCGATCTGGGCGCAGAGGTCGAGCAGCTTACGCAGGCCGGGCGCCGCGCGCATCACGCCGCAATGGGCGGACATTGCTTCGCGCAGTTGCAGGAGGC
The DNA here is from genome assembly GCA_937881755.1 of uncultured Acidobacteriota bacterium. GTDB lineage: Bacteria > Pseudomonadota > Alphaproteobacteria > Caulobacterales > Hyphomonadaceae > Hyphomonas. Next base: position 208 of record CALGEF010000412.1, on the reverse strand, counting down.
GCTGATCAGTCAGCGCAGACGGAATGGAGGCTTCACTGGCGGCGGGCGCATCCAGCGTGGCCGACATCAGCCGCCGTGAGATGCGCTCGGCGAAGACGACCGCTTCGAGCAGCGAGTTCGAGGCGAGCCGGTTGGCGCCGTGCGCGCCGGTAGAGGAACATTCGCCGCATACGGAGAGGCCGGCAAGGGTAGAGCGGCCCCAAAGGTC
>CALGEF010000411.1 GCA_937881755.1 uncultured Acidobacteriota bacterium | reverse complement strand
CCTTGAGCAGACCATCCTGCGCTATGTCACGCTCTACAATCAGCAGCTTCCGCAGTCAGCATTGGCATCCAGAACGCCCTTGCAGGCGATGAAGGACTGGCACAAACTCAGGCCAGAGCTGTTCAAAGAACAGCCATACTACCTCACGGGATGTGACACTTAAGTTAACGCCGCCCTCGTGTATCACATCCTCGAAGTTTCGGAGCGAGAGCGGGAAGTGCATGTATAGCATCACTGCCAGGCGGATGATCTCGGGGCTGGGCTTGAAGTGGCGGAAGGGGCTGCGTTTGATCATCGAGAGATGATCGCCAGCGCCCTGCCCCGCCTCAAGCAGAGTTGCTCTAACAGCGCCGCGGCGCTTTCGAATTTTGTATACAAAATACTTTTTACTCGGCATGCTATATATCGGGGGCGCACTGAAGGGTCCCTTCGCGCATCCGGAGCCCGGCATGGCGCCCGGTGGCGGACGACATTCAGATGGAGGTAGACCAATGAACACGTTGACGAGACGCCGCGTCCTTCAGGCCTTGGCCGCCGTCGGCGGTGCATCGATTCTGCAGGTGCCCGCAGTCCGCGCCGCGACCGAAGAACTGGTCGTGACAACCTACGGCGGCAGCTGGGAGGCGTTCTGGCGCGACACTTTGATGCCCGACTTCACAGCGCGCACCGGCATCGCCCCGCGCGTCGATACCGGCCTGGGCCGCGTCTATACCACCAACATGCGCGCCGCAGGGGTCGAGAACCCGCCCTACAGCGTCGTGATGACCAACGAGATCTTCTCGACCGTGCTGCGGGCCGAGGGGTATTTCGAGGAATGGGACCTAAGCAAGGTTCCGAACTACGCCGACCTTTATCCCGTGGCGACGCGCCGGGCGGGCGCTTTCGGCGCGGTTGGGATGGTGTCACCCATCGGCATCGGCTACCGCACCGACATGCTGTCGACCCGCCCGACGGCATGGAAAGACCTGTGGGAGATTGAGGAATTCCGTGGCCAGCTGGGGCTTTACAACATCGTCAACTCGGCCGGGAAAATGTTCCTGATGATGACGTCAAAGATCTTCGGCGCCGATATCTACGACATCGACACGGGCTTTGCGAAGCTGACGGAACTTGGGCGCGTCTACCAGACCGACTTCAACATGTCGACGGCCTTCGCCGCGGGCGAGATCGCCATCGCGCCCTTCGACTTCGGCGAGATCGCGCGGCTACGTTCACAGGGTCTGCCGGTCGACTGCATCATCCCCGAAGAGGGCATGATGATGTGGGATCAGACCTTCTCGATCGCGCGCAACCTGCCCAACATCGACGACGCCTATGCCTATGTGAACTACATCCTCAGCCCCGAGGCGCAGGACCTGCTGATGCGCGAGTTCTTTGTCTCGCCGGTCAACACAAAGGTCCAGGTGCCCAAGGACCTGCTTGTCGATGTGCCGGTGACCGGCGCGGCGATGGACAGCTTCATTGACTGGGACTGGGAATGGGTCAACGCCAACACCGAAGAGTTGACCCGCCGCTGGAACGAGGTGTTCGGGGCCTGATTGGCCCGATGCCGGGGCCCGACACCCTGTTTCGCCAAGACCGGGCGCGGCGGAAGCCGGCGCGCCCGCGTTGCTTTACGTTGATTGGAAATTCTCAATATGACGCAGGTACGGATCGAAGGACTGACCAAACGCTATGGCTCTGCCACGGCAGTCGACCGCCTGTCCCTGCAGGTCGAGAACGGCCAGTTCGTGTCGCTGCTAGGGCCGTCGGGCTGCGGCAAGACAACTACGCTGAAATGCATCGCCGGGTTCGAGGAGGTGACCGGCGGGCGCATCCTGTTTGATGGCCGCGACGTCAGCCGCGAGCCGCCCGAAAAGCGCGACATCGGCATGGTGTTCCAGTCCTACGCGCTATTTCCGCACCTGACGGTGGCTGGCAACCTGGCCTTCGGCCTAGAGATGCGCCGTGTCCCGCCGGCTGCGATCCGCGAGCGCGTCGCCCGGGCGCTGGACATGGTGCAGCTGGCCCCCTTTGCCGAGCGCTACCCCAAGGCGCTGTCGGGCGGGCAGCAGCAGCGCGTCGCGCTGGCCCGCGCGCTGGTGATCGAGCCGCGCATCCTGCTTCTGGACGAGCCGCTGGCCAACCTCGACGCCAAGCTGCGCGACGAGATGCGGCTCTTCATCCGCGACCTGCAGCAGCGCGTCGGCATCACCACGCTCTATGTCACCCATGACCAGAGCGAGGCGATGACCATGTCCGACCTGGTCGTGGTGATGTTCGACGGCCGCATCGCCCAAGCCGCTGCCCCGCAAGAGGTCTATGACCTCCCCGCCAGCGAGGCCGTCGCGCGATTCGTCGGCAATGCCAATATTCTACAGGGTAACGTCCGTGATGGCGTGGTGCATCTTGCGGGGGGCGCATCGCCGGTGCCGATGCCACAGCTGCCGCCAGGCCCGGTCCGACTGATGGCGAGGCCCGAGCAGATTTCGCTGGTCCAAGCGGGTGTGGCCTCCGACATGGTCGGGCGCGTCGATCATTCGTATTTCAACGGCAGCCATGTCGACTACCGCATATCCACCGATGCGGGCGACATCGCCGTCCATGCCTCGACAGCGCACATATTTCCAGCCGGCACGCCCGTGGGCCTACGTTTCGACCCGGCGCGGTTGTGGCCGATGGAGCCAAGGGCATGATCGCCGCGCGGGGCCTGAGTTCGCCGCGGATGCTGGTCTTGCCCGCTGCGGCGCTGATCGTCGTCTTCGTGGTGATGCCCTACCTGAACATCATGGTGATGAGCCTGCGCACCCCCGCTCAGGGCAACCCCTATGGCGAGGGCTTCACGCTACAAAGCTACCTCACCATCCTGACCGACGCCTATTATTATGAGGCGGTTCTGAAGACCCTGCGGCTGGGCGTGGTGACAAGCATTACGACGCTGGCGCTCGGCCTGCCGCTGGCGCTGCACATCAACCGGGCGGGGCGGCGCATGCGGGGCCTGCTGATCGCGCTGGTGCTGTCTCCGTTGCTGGTCGGCATTGTCGTGCGCTCTTATGGCTGGACGATTCTTCTGGGCAATGCCGGCATCGTCAATTCGACGCTGCGCAACTTGGGCCTGATCGACCGGCCGCTGCCGCTGATGTACAACGAACTGGGCATCATCATCGGCCTGACCCATGTGTTCCTGCCGTTCATGATCCTGCCCATCCTGTCGGCGCTGCAGTCGATAGACCCGGCGGTCTCGGCGGCGGCACGCTCGCTGGGCGCGCGGCCATTCACGGTCTTTCGCCGCGTGACGCTGCCACTGGCGCTGCCCGGGATCCGGTCGGGCACGATCCTCGTCTTCGTGCTGGCAGTCAGCGCATATGTGACGCCCGCGCTGATGGGCGGGATGCGCATACAGACCGCGACGCTGATGACCGTCGACATCCTGATCGACCAGTACCGCTGGCCCTTCGGCTCGGCGCTGGCGCTGACACTGTCGATCGCGGCGGCGCTGATGATCTTCGCCTTCGGGCGGATGACCCGCACGAGGTGGACGCAATGACCCGGCTCAGTTCCCTGTTCATGGGTACCTTCGTGGTGCTGGTAATGCTGTTCCTGATGGCCCCGATCGTGGTGGTCGTGCTGGCTTCGTTCAATGCCGGCAACTTCCTGACCTTCCCGCCGCAGGGGCTGTCGCTGCGGTGGTTCTGGGTGTTCCTCGACAACGAGGTCTTTCGCCGTGCCATCGCCTATTCCGCGATCTTGGCCGTGTCCGCGACCGCGATCTCGCTGGTCGTCGGCACAACAGCGGCGATCTATTACGTACGCCACGCCGGGCGCGACCGCGAGACGGTCAACATCGGCGTGCTGCTGCCTCTGATTCTGCCCGAGATCCTGACCGCCATCGCGCTGCTGTTTTTCTTCTACGAGATCGGAATCGGCACGCGGTATTACGCAGCGATCCTGACTGGCCACGTGCTGATGACGCTGCCGTTCGTATTCCTCAACGTCGTAACCTCGTTGCAGGGGATGGACGGAGTGACGGAAATGGCTGCGCGATCGCTGGGCGCCAGCCGCTGGACGGCGTTCCGCCGGATCACGCTACCCTTGGCCAAGCCGGGGATCATTTCCGGCGGGCTGTTTGCGTTCATCATCTCGTTCGACGCCTTTGCGGTGTCTTTTATGCTCAAAGGGCCGGGGACAGCCCCTCTGCCCGTGCAGCTTTACGATTACCTGCGGTTCAACTTCACCCCCGAGGCGGCGGCGGTGTCGACCTTCTCGATCCTGCTCAGCGTGATGGTAATCATCGCCGCCGACCGGCTGGTGGGTCTGAGAGTCGAGAGGTTCTGATGGTGGCACCCCCGATCGACCGGTCCCCTGTTGCACGGCTCGACCTGGCGCGGGCGCCGCTGAGCATCGATGTCGCCAGCCTGTTGAGCGATGCGATCGTGCGCGGTGCGCTGCCGCCGGGATTAAAGCTGGTCGAGACAGAAATCTGTGAGCGCTACGGCGTGTCGCGCTCGCCCTTGCGCGAGGCGCTGGGCGTGCTGGAAACAAGGGGGCTGGTAGTGCGCCGCCCGCGCTACGGGGTGCGCGTGGCGCCGCTGTCGATCGAGCACCTTGACCAGATCGCGCAATGCCGCATTCCGCTGGAGGCGATATCGGCAGCCAATGTCGCCGCTCTGCCACAGCGCCTGGAAATCGCGCGCACGCTGGCCAGCCACATGGACCGCATGCGCGAGGCCGAAGGCCGTGGCGATGTCGACGCCTGTTTCGACGCGAATGCCGCCCTTATCGCCGACCTGCGCCGGGCAAACCCGAACCAGGTGCTGGGCCGCATCCTGGCCGACTTGGACCATACTGCGCAGCGCTACCGATACCTGGTCTACCGCCACCGGCCCGAGACGCTGCGCATGCTGATCGAATCGAACCTGACCATGATCGCCGCGATCCGCCATGGCCAGACGCAGAACGCTCACGACATCACCAGCAAGATGGTGCACGATTCCTGGCAGGACCTGCGCAAGATCCTGCGCGACCTGATCCCCGCAGTTGAGGAGTCGGTTGCGCCCCTAGTCCACCCGAACTGGGGCGCGGCATGAGCGGGGCCGATGACCGCCTCGCGGCCCTCATGGACCTCTTGGCCGACCTACCGCCGGCCGCGGTCCTGACTGGCACGTCCATCGGCGCCGGCCGCAGCGCCGACATGTCGACGACACCAGGCGTGCGACCGCGTGTGGTGTTCCGGCCGGGCAGCGTCGACGAGCTGTCGCGCATCCTGGCGGTCTGCCATGCACTTCACCAGCCAGTGGTGACGCAGGGGGGACTGACCGGTCTGGCCGGAGGCGCCAGCCCCGCCGAGGGCGAGGTGGCGCTATCGCTCGAACGGTTCCGGGCGATTGAGCCGCTCGACGCCGATACCGGTTCGGTCCTGTGTGGGGCGGGCGTGGCCCTGGCCACGCTGCAGGCGACCGCTGCAAACGAAGGCTACCGCTTCCCAATCGACCTGGGCTCGCGCGGGACGGCGACGGTGGGGGGCATGGTCGCCACCAACGCCGGCGGCATCCGCGCGATGCGCCATGGTATGATGCGCGACCAAATCCTAGGGCTCGAGGTCGTACTGGCCGATGGCACCGTGCTCAGCCGGCTGGGGACACTGGCCAAGGACAATTCCGGCTTCGATCTGAAGCACCTCTTCTGCGGGACCGAGGGAACGCTCGGCATCGTCACGCGCGCTCGCCTGGCGCTGCAGCCGCAGCCAAGGCTGAACGCGGTGGCGCTGATCGCGCTACCCGACCTGGCCGCCGCACAGACCCTACTGCAGCGCCTGCGGCAGGACCTGGGCGCGCAGCTGTCGGCCTTCGAATTCATCGAACGGCGTGTCTACGCAGCGGTGGCCGCGCTGGGCCAAGTGCGCACGCCGCTGGCCAGCGGTTCGGACATGGGGCTGATCGAGATCGAGGGGATCGATGGCCACGACGTCGACGCCTTCCAAGCTGCGCTGGCCGACGCGGTCAAGGCCGGGCTGGTGACCGACGCGCTGATCGGCACCTCGGCGCGCGAGCAGGACGACCTGTGGGCACTGCGCGACGGCTGTTCTCAGATGATCTTCACCCTGTCCGACACCTGGGGCTTCGACATCGGCGTCGATGCGGCGCGGCTGCGCCCTTTCCTGTCCCAGACCGAGGCGCAGATTCTGACCGCCGATCCCGACGCGCGGCTCTGGCTGTTCGGGCACCTGGGCGATGGCAACATCCATTTCATCGTCACCACACGGCACCCTTCAACGGTGGCCGACATCGTCTATGCCGCCATCCGCCGTTTCGGGGGCGCGCTGTCGGCCGAACATGGGCTGGGACGCGAAAAGGCCGCCATGCTATCGCTGGTGCGTAGCGATGCCGAAATCGCCACGATGCGCCGTTTGAAGGCGGCGCTGGACCCGCACGCGATCCTTAACCCAGGGCGCGTTCTGCCGGCGGAGGCACCATGAAGGACGTCGACGACCGGGGCGATGCCGCGCGGCTTCTGTCGGGGACCGAGGTCATCGCGGAACTGCCGCTTCTGATGCACGCCCGCGATGCGGCGCGCGGGCTCGTAACGGGGGGCTACATCTCGGGCTACCGAGGGTCGCCTCTGGCGCAGCTCGACCGCGTGCTGGCGCGGTATGCCGACCCCTACACCCGCGCCCGGATCGTCGCCCATACCGCCCTGAACGAGGACCTGGCCGCTACCGCCGTCTGGGGCACGCAGCAATCCGGCCTGTTCGACGGGATGCGCGTCGATGGCATCTTCGGCCTGTGGTACGGCAAGGGGCCAGGCGTCGACCGCTCACTCGACGTGCTGCGCCACGCCAATGCGGCCGGAACTGATCCCAAGGGGGGCGTGCTGGCGCTCATGGGCGACGACCATGGCGCGGTTTCGTCCACCCTACGTCATCAAACCGAGCACGACATGGTCGCCGCACAGATCCCGGTACTCGCGCCCGCCGGACTGGCCGATTTCATCCCCCTTGGACTGGCGGGCTGGGAGATGAGCCGCGCCAGCGGCGCCTGGGTCGGCTTCAAGCTGCCGACCGAGGTGGTCGAGGCCCGCGCGACCGTGACGCTCGACCCTTTCTTGCGCGACTTGGCCTGGCCCGAGGGCGCCGGGCTTCTGGGCCTGCGCGCAGGCGACAGCCCGCCCGCTCAGGAAGAACGGATGGTCCAGAAACTTCGCATGGCGCAGGCCTTCGCGCGGCTGAACCGGCTGGACGTGGACAGCGGCGCGCCCGGTGACGCCCGCATCGGCATCGTCGCCAGCGGCAAGGCCTGGCTGGACCTGGTCGAGGCGCTCGACCTTTTGGGCATCGACCCGGCCGCGCAGGGCATCGCGCTGCGCAAGGTCGCGCTGACCTGGCCGATCGAGCCAGAAGGGATGCGCGACTTCGCCGCGCGCTGCGCGCTCCTGATCGTGGTCGAGGAAAAGCGCCCGGTCCTGGAAGACCAAATCCGAGCGCTGCTCTACGACCTACCGAACCGGCCGCCGCTGGTAGGCAAGAGCGACCACGTCGGGCAGACCCTGTTCCCCGCACTGGGCGAACTGGGCCCGATGAGCGTCGCACAGGCTTTGCGCCGGGTGCTGCCCCAAGGGGTGGGCCGTGCGCTGCCACCCGCGCCCGAACCCCTTGCGCCCACAGCCCCCGGCCTGCGGCGCGATCCCTATTTCTGCGCCGGCTGTCCGCACGCGACCTCGACCCGTCTGCCGCCGGGCAGTCGCGCGACCACCGGCATCGGCTGCCATATGATGATGATCGGCGCGCCTGGCCGCGCTACCACCACTTTCACCCAGATGGGGGGCGAGGGGGTGTCGTGGCTGGGTCTTTCACCGTTCAGCGACCAGCGGCACATTTTCGTCAACATGGGCGACGGGACCTATTTCCATTCCGGCATCCTGGCCATCCGCGCCGCCGCCGCTGCGGGCGTGAACGTGACCTACAAGATCCTGTTCAACGATGCCGTCGCCATGACCGGCGGCCAACCGCATGACGGCGATCTGGACGTGCCCGCGCTGGCCGCGCAGCTTCTGGCCGAGAGGCTGACCCGCGTCGCCGTGGTCGCCGAGCGGCCCGAGCGCCTGAAGGGCCTGCTGCCCGCCGGTGTCAGCCTGGACGCACGCGACGATCTGACCCGCGTGCAGATCGAACTGCGGGCGCTTCCCGGCGTTACGGCGCTGATCTATGATCAGGTCTGCGCTGCCGAAAAGCGCCGCCGGCGCAAGATCGGCACCTATCCACGGCCCGCCGAGCGCGTCTTCATCAACGAAGCGGTCTGCGAGGGCTGCGGCGATTGCGCGGTCCAGTCGGGCTGCATCGCCCTGGAACCCGTAGAAACCGCGCTAGGCCCGAAACGGCGCATCAACCAATCCGCTTGCAACGTCGATCTTAGCTGCGTCAAGGGGTTCTGCCCCAGCTTCGTTACCCTACCGGGCGCCACCCTTCGCCGCCCCACCGCCGCGACGGTCCCGGCCGAGGTGGCGGATCTGCCCGACCCGGTGCCGCCGGTGCTCGGCGATACGCCCTTCAACCTAGTCCTGGCCGGTATCGGCGGCAGCGGCGTCATCACCGTCGCGGGCCTTCTGGCGCGCGCGGCCGAGGTGCAGGGGCTGTCGGTCGTCGGCCTGGACCAGACCGGGCTGGCGCAGAAGAACGGCGCTGTGATCAGTCACCTTCGGCTGGCGCGCTGCGGGGCTCCGGCGCACACGGCGCGGGTGCCGGCAGCCGGCGCCGACCTGATCCTGGGCTTCGACATGGTGGTCAGCGCGTCGACCCGCATTGCGCCTCTGATAGACCCCGCGCGCACCCGGATCGTCTGCGACGACCACCTCGCCCCCACCGCCGAGATCGCGCGCAGCGGCGCCCGTGCCCCCAGCGCCGCCGCGCATCTGGCGCAGGTGGCGGCGCTGGTCGCGCCCGGCGGCATGATCCCGAGCGCCGGCAGCCGCCTGGCTCTGGAAAAGCTGGGCGACGCGCTGGGCGCGAACATGATCGTGCTGGGCCATGCCTGGCAGGCCGGGCTGATCCCGCTCGAGCGAGCCGCGATCGAGGCCGCGATCGGCGACGGCAAGGGCGCCGCGCAGAACCGCGCAGCCTTTGCCTGGGGCCGCCTGCTGGCCGCGGGCCGCGCACAGCCCGCACGGCCCGACGGGG
>CALGEF010000410.1 GCA_937881755.1 uncultured Acidobacteriota bacterium | reverse complement strand
ACGCAGGGCGCGATGTGCTCCATGATCGGCGGCCAGGAAGGCCTGAAGGATACCAGCCGCGACCCCGAGCACGATCCGGACCGCGTCGACAGCTTCCTCGACTGGCTGCCCTGGAACCACATCTCCGGCTCCAACGTGAACTTCAACGGCGCGCTCTGGAATGGCTCCACCTTCTGGATTGATGGCGGCAAGCCTACGCCCGCGCTCTTCCACGAAACCATCCGCAATATCCGCGAAGCCAGTCCGTCCGTGTTCGGAACAGCCCCGATCGCCCTCTCCATGCTCGCCGAGGCAATGGAGCAGGATGAGACGCTGCTGAAGGCCTTCTTCAGGAACATGCGCTCGATCGGCTATGGCGGAGCGACCCTCTCGGACGATCTCTATGACCGCCTGCAGGCCCTCTCGATCAAGGCCACCGGCCGCCGCATTCCCATCGTCACCATGTACGGCGCCACCGAAACGCAGGGCATTACCGTGGTTCACTGGGAAGTAGAACGCGTCGGCCTGATCGGCCTGCCGCTGCCGGGCACGACCCTGAAACTGGTGCCGAACGGCGAGAAGCTGGAAGTCCGCGTCAAGGGCCCGACGGTCATGCAGGGCTATCACAATGACCCGAAAAAGAACGCCGAAGTGTTCGACGAGGAAGGCTTCTACTGCCTCGGCGACGCCGTGAAGTTCGTCGACGAGACCGACCCGAACAAGGGCCTGATCTTCGATGGCCGCGTCGGGGAAGACTTCAAGCTCTCCTCGGGCACCTGGGTCTCGGTCGGCACGCTGCGCCCGGATTTCGTCGCCGCCTGCTCGCCCCTGATCTTTGATGCCGTGATCTGCGGCCAGGACAAGGATTTTGCCACCGCCCTTGTCTGGCCCTCTCCTGCCGCCGCCGAACAGTACATCAGGGCGGCCGGCGATCCGGCGAAAGGCTTTGCCGCGCTCGTCGCAGACCTCGCGCGCAAGGCCGCCGCCTTCAACGCGTCCGAACAGGGCTCGTCCCGCAGGATCAAGCGGCTGATGGTGATGACCGAAGCGCCCAGCATTGATGCCGGCGAGATCACCGACAAGGGCTATGTGAACCAGCGCCTCGTCATTTCCCGGCGCGCAGATCTTGTGCAGGCCCTGTATGCCGAGCCGCCCGGACCCGGCGTTACCGCGCTCTGACGCCGCCTTCACCGGGCCGTGACACAGACGTCTCTGGCCCGGTGCCTGCAAAGCCGCTGGCCTGCCCTCACATCGCCGGAATTGGCAGGCAGTGGCGCATTGATGACGTTCGATGACGCCCTTCGCAGCCTTCGGGGCCGGTTCAGTTTTCCGGACCTGAAGCCGCCTGACCTGAAGCTGCCCGTCGACCGCCTGCGCCGCGAATTCCTGCGCATGGACTACAGCGCCGAGCCGGATGCGCCGGAGCTGGCGGAAGTCCGCCTGCTGATCCTTCCGGGCGCCGCCGGCAACATCAAGGCGCGCCTTTATGTGCCCCTCGGTGCGGGCGTGCCGCCCGGCCCCGGCATCCTGTTCTTCCATGGCGGCGGCTTCGTCCTCGGCGATCTCGACAGCCATGACATGCTCTGCCGGCGACTTGCCGAAGGCTCGCGCTGCCGCGTGCTCGCCGTCGACTACCGTCTCGCGCCCGAAAACCGCTTTCCCAGCGCCCATGAGGATGCGCTCGCCGCCTGGGCCTGGGTGCAGGAGAGAGGCTGGGCAAAAGCCGGCATCGACCCGGCCCGCGTCGCCGTGGCGGGCGACAGCGCCGGCGGCAACCTGGCGGCCTACCTCGCCCAGGAAATGGTGCGTGCGCGCGGGCCAAAGCCCTCCTTCCAGCTGCTGCTCTATCCCCTCCTCCAGTTCGCCGACATCCGCTCCAAACCGATGACGCCGCAGGAAAGCGGCCTGTTCATTTCGGCGAGCCTGTTCGAGTTCTTCCGGGGTCACTACCTGCCGGACCCCGGCGCCCGCATGGACCGGCGCATCTCCCCCCTGTTCGCGCCGCCAGAGGACCTGAAGGCCCTGCCCCCGGCGCACATCATCGTCTGCGGCTGGGATCCCCTGCACGATGAGGGTCTCGCCTACGCCGCCAGGCTGCGCGGCCTCGGTATCAGGGTCTCCGACCGCGACTACGCCTCAATGGTGCACGGCTTCCTGAACCTCACCCCGGTCTCCTCCACCGCCCGGCAGGCCGCGCGCGACGCCGGAGAGATTACCGGCCGGGCCCTCGGCGCGCTCTGACACGCGCCGCCAGCGCCTTCACAGCCTGCAACCGGGGCCGCCTCACCGGCGCCCCGTTCCTGAGGCGTGGCTAAAGCAAACTGCGCTCAGGCGAGTACCGGTTGAGCAGACGAATTCAGCCAAATCAAAACCTGGAGCACATGATCTGAGTCCATCAGGTCGTGCTCTGCACCGGGCTTGGAGGGCACAATAAAGGGGCAAGCCTTCGGGCCACCCCCTTTTTCCGGCACCCATGAAAAAACGGCCCCCGTTTCCGGGGGCCGTTTCTGTCAGTGCGGCGTCTCGCCGATCAGCTTCCCGGGCCAAATGCCTTCTTCACGCTGACCTTGATGGTGCGGCCGAACGGGTTGTGCGTGTAGGGATCATAGTTCGTGTCGAAAGCCGCAGCCGGCGGGTCCTGGTCGAATACGTTGACCACCGAGAGGCCAAGATCGAGGCCGAGCGGAGCTTCCCAGTTATAGAACAGGTCCAGGGTCGTCTGGCTGTCGATCTCCGGGTAGACTCCGCCCCGAGCGGCGGCCGGACGCTCGTCATCATAGCTGTCGATATGGCGGACTACGCCGCGAAGGTTGTGGTCGCCGAGGGCAAGGTTGGCGAAGACGTTCGCTTTCCACTGCGGCAGCGAACGCGTGAAGTTCGACCGGTTGAACTGGTCGACATAATCGCCCCCGCCAATCGCGACGCCCTCTACGAAGTAGGGCGCAACCACATACTCGATGACATAGGTCGCATCCAGGCCGAGTGCGAACTCCCCGCCCATGAAGTTATCCCAGGCATTCTCGACCCTCAGGTCGATGCCCGAGGTCTCGATATCGGGCCCGTTCACCACATTGGTGCGGATCCGCGAGATCGTATTCGGCGCAGGCGTGCCGTCAAAGACGATCCGGCTCAGCACCGCGTCGTCGGCGGTCGTCGGCGTGGCCAGGGCAGCAAGCGCGGCACCAACAATGTTGGCCTGCTCCTCGACGATGATCGGGTCGCTGAAATCGAAATTGTAGTAGTCCAGCGAAACGTTGAACCCGCCATTCTGGTAGAGTGCACCCAGGTTGAAGCTGAACGCGCTTTCCGGGCTGAGCTCAGGGTTGCCGAACTGGTCGACGGCCTTGAACGCGCTGGTCGGCGCCACGAATTGCAGCGTGGTGCCGACACCGCCGAGCTGGTTCAGCGTCGGGCCCTTGAACGAGGTCTGGGCCGAGCCGCGCAGGGCGAAGTTCGGCGTGGCCTGCCACTTGGCCGCAACCTTCGGGTCGAAGGTCGAGCCGATATCGCCGCCATAATCCTCAAACCGGGTCGCGACCTGGATGTTGATATCCTCAGTCAGCGGCACCTGCAGTTCGCCGAACACGGCGTAGATCGTCTGGTCCCTGTTGGTCGGCACTGTGCCGGCAAGGAAGGAGAAAGCGCCCGTGCCGCCGGGTCCCGGCGTGAGGTTGAGGTTGGTCAGGTCCGTCGGCGCGGTCGTGCGGGCCTCGTTGCGGATCTGCGCGCCAACGGCCCAGCCGACCTCGCCGCCTGCCGCCTGAACGCCGCTCATTCCGGAAAGGGCGGCGTCAAAGACCAGGAGTTCGTTCTGCTGGGTGCCTTCGGCGCCGCCATCGGTCATCCAGTCAGCGAGCGTCAGCGAATTTGCCAGTGCCGGATTGTACTGCGGATTGGCCGCGCCGTTGATCGCGCCTGCTGGGATCGCGTTGGAGAAGGGGTTGTAATATTCGCAGGCGCCGCCGCCGGCCGTCAGCGAACCGGTATAGCCGGGAGCAAAGGGCTGTGTTCCGGTTGCCGGGTCAGTGCCGTCGATCGGATTGGTACAGACGCCAAAGCCGCGCAGGGCCGCCGTCAGGCCCACGATATAGGTGTCATTCGACTTGGCGTAGAATTCCGACTTGGAGTAGCCAAGACCGAAATCATAGTTGATGCCATTGCCGAACGTCCCGGCCAGGTCGCCGGCGATCCGCAAGGTTTCATGCTCACGGGCGCCCTCCTGCGCACCGAAACCGGTGCCGGGGAAGCCGCCCC
>CALGEF010000409.1 GCA_937881755.1 uncultured Acidobacteriota bacterium | reverse complement strand
TGGCTATATCCTGAAACGGCTCCTGTCGGCGGTACCTGTCTTACTCGGCATCACAGTGATCGTGTTCCTGATCATGGCGATGATCCCCGGGGATCCGGCTACCGCCATCTTGGGGTCCTATGCCACGCCCGAGAATGTCGAACGATTGAATCGCCAACTCGGCCTCGACCGTCCACTCTGGCAGCAGTATTTCATTTGGCTGGGTAACCTGCTGCAGGGTGATTTTGGGCGGTCCTTCGCGCTGAACCGACCCGTTCTAGATGAAATCCTCGACCGGTTCTCCGCAACTCTAATCTTAGCCGGAACCGCCTTCGTGCTGTGCTCGCTACTGGGGATCGCGGCGGGCGTCATCTCGGCGGCGCGGCAATACGGGCTGGCGGATAAGGCGATCACCTTTGTAGTCATCCTGGGCATTTCGGTGCCGTCATTCTTTCTGGGCATGATGATGATTTTGCTCTTTGCTGTGCAGCTGCGCTGGTTGCCGGCCTCGGGGATGTATTCGATCTGGGGCGGAGGTGATCTGCCCGATCTGATCCGCCACCTGACGATGCCGGCACTGGCGCTGGCGGTGGTGGCAACCGGGGTCATCGCGCGGCTGTCGCGTGGCGCCATGCTCGAAGTGCTGCGGCAGGATTTCATCCGCACCGCCCGCGCCAAGGGTGTACACGAGCGGCGGGTGATCTGGCGCCACGCCCTGCGCGCGGCGATGGTGGGGATCATCCCGGTGCTGGGGATTCAGGCGGGGTTCGTGCTGTCCGGCGCGGTCTATATCGAGATGGTGTTCCAGTGGCCCGGGGTGGGCCGGATGCTGGTCGATGCGATCCTGAAACGCGATATCCTGCTGGTGCAGGGCGGCGTCGTGTTCATCGCCGCCTGCTACGTCGGGTTCAACATCCTCGTCGATGTGGCGCAGGCCTGGCTCGACCCCCGGATCAAGACATGATGGGGAACGAGACATGAGCCTGTTCCTGCGTCTTTTGTTCCGCAATAGGCTGGCCGGTTTCGGCGCCGTCGTGCTGGGGATCATCGTGGTTCTGGCGCTGCTGACGCCTCTTCTGCCGCTGCAACCGCCGAATGAAACCAACACCGCCAACCGTTTCTTGCGCCCGCTGTCTGAGGGGCATTTGCTGGGCACCGACCATCTCGGCCGCGATCTCTTGTCGCGGCTTTTGTGGGGCACGCGCCTATCGCTGGCGGTGGGATTTGCCGCAGCGCTGGTCGCGGGGCTGATCGGCGCGGCGATCGGGGTGATGGCTGGCTTTTTCGGCGGGCCCACGGACAATGTAACGATGCGCGGCATCGACATGCTGATGGCCTTTCCCTACATCCTTCTGGCGCTGGCGATCGTCGCGGTGCTGGGGCCGGGGTTGTTCAACGCGCTGATCGCTGTCGCTGTCGTCAACATCCCCTTTTTCGCGCGCAACATCCGCGGCGTGACCGTGGGCATCGCGCATCGGGAATTCGTCGATGCCGCCCGGCTTGCGGGCATGGGCAACACCCGCATTCTGCTGACCGAAATCGTTCCGAACATCGTGCCCGTGGTGGTCATCGCTATGTCCACCACCATCGGCTGGATGATCCTGGAAACCGCGGGCCTGTCCTTTCTCGGCCTTGGTAGCCAGCCACCGCGGGCCGATCTGGGTTCGATGCTGGGCGAGGCCCGCGCGGCCATGATCACCGCGCCGCATACCTCGATCGTGCCCGGCGCGATGATCCTGTTGATCGTGATGTCGGTCAATCTGCTGGGCGACGGTATCCGCGACGCGCTGGATCCGCGTCTGCGTTCGGGTGCGTTGAGCCGGCCGATGGTCGCGACGCGGGTGGAACGCAAGCAGCGGCCGGCCGCGCAGGGCCAGGGTCTGCTGCGTATTGAGGCGCTGGAAACGCAATTCCACGTCGGCCCGCGCATATACCGGGCGGTCAACGAGGTGTCGTTTGAGCTGAACCCCGGCGAATGTCTGGGGCTGATCGGCGAAAGCGGTTCGGGCAAGTCGGTCACGGCGCTGTCGGTGATGGGGCTTGTCGCCTCGCCCCCCGGGGTGATCACCGGGGGCGCGGTGCGGCTGCTGGGGCAGGACCTGATCGGCGCACCCTACAACGTCCTGCGGTCCCTGCGCGGGCGCAAGGTTGCCTATATCTTTCAGGACCCTCTCTCGACCCTGCACCCGCTCTATCGCATCGGCGATCAACTGATCGAGGCGATCCGCGTGCATGAACCCGTCAGCCAGGCCGAAGCCCACAGGCGCGCGGTCAGGCTGCTGGAGGATGTACGCATCCCCAACGCGGCTGAACGCGCGCGCGCCTATCCGCACGAGCTGTCGGGCGGCATGCGTCAGCGTGTCGGCATTGCCATGGCGCTGGCCAATGATCCTGACATCATCATCGCGGATGAGCCCACCACGGCGCTGGACGTCACGGTGCAGGCGCAGGTTTTGGCGCTTCTGGACGAGTTGCGGCGATCCCGCGGACTGGCGATCCTGTTTATCACCCATGATTTCGGTGTAGTCGCGCAGCTCTGTGACCGGGTGGCGGTGATGTACGGAGGCCGGATCGTGGAGACCGGCCCGACGGCAGGGGTTCTGGCGGCCCCTGCTCACCCCTACACAAAACGCCTTATTGCCTGCGTGCCCGAACTGGGCGGGGGCCGTCGGGCACTTGCAGCCATTCCCGGCCTGCCGCCAGCGGTCGATGACCTGCCGCCCGGCTGCGCTTTTGCGCCACGCTGCGACAAGGCCAAGCCTGTCTGCCACCAGGGCAACATCGCGCTGACCGGGGCCCTCCGGCAGGTCCGCTGCCTGTTCCCCGAGGTCACGCCATGACCGCTGCCCTGAAGATCACCGACCTGACCCGGACCTTCGAGATCGGCCAGCGCCTGTTCGGCCCGCCTAAGGCCCGCGTCCATGCCGTGAACCCCGTGAGCTTCGAGGTCCGCGCGGGTGAGACGCTGGGGATCGTCGGCGAATCCGGTTGCGGCAAGTCCACTCTGGCGCGGATGCTAGTCGGCCTGCTGCTGCCTACATCGGGCCGGATCGAGATCGAGGGCCGCGCGCCGGACCGCGCCGACCCCGCCGCCTTTGGCCGCCTGATCCAGTATGTGTTTCAGGATCCGGTCTCCAGCCTCAACCCGCGCAAGACGATCCGGCAGATCATCGAGGCCCCCTTGCGCAACCTGCACGGGCTGCATGGGCCGGCGCTGGACGCGCGGATTGCCGAGTTGTTCGAGGCGGTGAACCTGCGCCCCGAATTCCTTTCACGCTACCCGCATGAGTTTTCCGGCGGGCAGGCGCAGCGCATCGGCATTGCCCGTGCGCTTGCCGCCAGCCCGCGCATCCTGATCCTGGACGAGCCCGTCTCGGCGCTGGATGTCTCGGTGCAGGCGCAGGTGTTGAACCTGCTGGCCGAGCTCAAGGCACGGCTGAACCTGACATATCTGTTCATCAGCCACGATCTGGCGGTGGTCGAGGCCATCAGCGACCGGATCGCCGTGCTTTATTTCGGGTCATTAGTTGAGACCGGCCCTGCCGAAAAGGTCTTTGCGGCGCCGCGCCATCACTATACGAAGCTTCTGGCGGACTCGGTACCCATCGTTGGCCGCCCTGTCGGGAGTGCTCAGTCAGGCGAATTGCCCGATCCGCTGAACCCGCCCCTGGGCTGCCCGTTTGCAGGGCGATGCCCGTGTGCGTCCGACATGTGCCGCGCCGAAGTGCCCAAACTGCGGCGGATCGAAGGAGACCAGTTTGCCGCCTGCCACCACCCCGGAGAGTTCTGACCGTCTGTCGCGACCACAACAAGTTGCCGAGGAAATCAAGTCCTGGGTGATGGCGAATGGCTGGGTCCCGGGTCATCGCCTGCCTTCTGAACTAGAGTTGATCGCGCGGTTCGGCATGGCCAAGGGCACGATCCGTGAAGCGATCCGCATTCTGGAAGCGCAGGGCCTGGTCAAGTCGCGCACCGGGCCGG
>CALGEF010000408.1 GCA_937881755.1 uncultured Acidobacteriota bacterium | reverse complement strand
AAACTGAGCTGGCCGCAATGAACAGGCAAGCCGCCCAGGCTTACTGGAACCAGGCGACCAACATCACGCCGGAAACCAACGCCGCCGCGGCAGCGGCCGGTGCGAATGCCACCAAGCTCGCCGTATCCTTCGCCAACGAGTCCAAGAAGTTCGACGTGTCCGTCCTGCCGCCGGACCTGGCCCGCAAGATCCGCATCCTGCGCGGCGGCATCACCATCCCCGCCCCTTCGCGTGAAGGCGCAGCCGAAGAGCTCTCCAGGCTGACGACCGACCTCGACGCCGCTTACGGCACCGGCAAGTTCGAATACCAGGGCAAGATGATCACCCTGGACGAGGCCTCGACGATCATCGAAACCTCGCGCAATCCGGACGTGACGAAAGCGGTCTGGGAAGGCTGGCACTCGATCTCGCCGCCCATGAAAGACAACTATGCCGCGATGGTCTCGCTTGCCAATGAAGGCGCGCGCGAGCTTGGCTATCGGAGCCTCGACCAGATGTGGCTGTCGGGCTACGACATGGCGCCCGAGGAGATGGAAGCCGAAGTTGCACGCCTCTGGGGCCAGGTCGAGCCGCTCTACAAGGAGCTGCACTGCTACACCCGCACCCGGCTGAACCAGAAATACGGCGACGGCGTGCAGGCGGCCAGCGGCCCGATCCGGGCAGACCTGCTCGGCAACATGTGGGCGCAGCAATGGTCGAACATTTATGACGTGGTCCAGCCGCCGACGGCGCCCCTGAAGTATGACGTCACCGCGCGCCTCGTGCAGCAGCGCTATACCCCGGTCAGGATGGTGGAGACGGCCGAAGCCTTCTTCGTCTCGCTCGGCCTCGACCGCCTGCCGCAGACCTTCTGGGAGCGCTCGATGATCGTGCGTCCGGAAGGCAGGGAAGTGCAGTGCCACGCCTCGGCCTGGAACCTCGATGACGAGGAGGATGTCCGCATCAAGATGTGCACCGAGGTGAACTCGGAGGACTTCTACACCGTCCACCACGAACTCGGTCACAACTACTACCAGCGCGCCTACAAGGATCAGGATTTCCTGTTCAGGAACGGCGCGCATGACGGGTTCCACGAGGCGATCGGCGACTTCATCTCGCTGTCGATCACCCCGGAATACTTCCGGCAGATCGGACTGATCACGGCCGAGGAAATGCCGGCGCCGGACTCCGATACGGCCCTGCTGATGCAGACCGCGCTCGACAAGATCGCCTTCCTGCCCTTCGCCATCTCGGTCGACAGCTGGCGCTGGGGGGTGCTGGCCGGCGAGACCCCGCCGGAGACCTATAACCAGTCCTGGACCGACATCCGCCTGAAGAACCAGGGCATCATCCCGCCCGGCCCGCGCCCGGCCGATGCGTTCGATCCCGGCGCCAAGTACCACATCCCCGGCAACACGCCTTACCTGCGCTACTTCCTCAGCTTCATCATGCAGTTCCAGTTCCATAAGGCCGCCTGCGAGCAGGCCGGATGGGAAGGCCCGCTGCACCGCTGCTCGATCTACGGGAACAAGGAAGTCGGGGCCCGCTTCAACGAGATGCTGAAAGCCGGCAATTCGCAGCCCTGGCCGGACACGCTGGAGAAGTTCACCGGCACCCGCGAGATGGACGGCAGCGCCATTATCGAGTATTTCGACCCGCTGATCGTCTACCTGAAAGAAGAGAACCAGGGCCAGACCTGCGGTTGGTAAACCCAGCACGGGCGGCGCGCCAACCTTGACGCCGCCCGGCCTCCACCTCACATGTCAGGCAAATCCGGAGCCAAACCATGACCGACCAAGCCACCCTCGACGCCATCGACAAAGCCGTCAAACAGAATGACGTCGTCCTCTTCATGAAAGGCACGCCCACCTTTCCGCAGTGTGGTTTCTCCTCCACCGTGGTGCAGATCCTTGACTATCTCGGCGTCGAATATGTCTCCACCAACGTGCTCGAAAGCGCCGCCGTCCGCGACGGGGTCAAGCAGTACACCAACTGGCCGACCATCCCGCAGCTCTACGTGAAGGGCGAGTTCATCGGCGGCTGCGACATCGTCAAGGAAATGTTCGAGAACGGCGAGTTGAAGGACCTGCTCGCCGAAAAGGGTATCGAACTGGCCGCGAGCTGATCTGCGCCACCTGACGGGGCGGCTTTCCCGCTGCGCGGTTTCGCGCTAGCAGGGCCGCCATGTCGATCACACCTGCCGCCCTCGCCCCGATCAAGCCGGCCAAGACGCCGAAAGTCGGCATTGTTTCGCTCGGCTGCCCGAAGGCGCTGGTCGACTCCGAACGCATCATCACCCGGCTGCGCGCCGAAGGCTACCAGATCGCCCCGGACTATGCGGGCGCCGACCTGGTGCTGGTCAACACCTGCGGTTTCCTCGACTCCGCGCGCGACGAGAGCCTTGCCGCGATTGGCGAAGCCATCGAGGCGAATGGCAAGGTGATCGTCACCGGATGCCTCGGCGCCGAACCAGACGTGATCCAGCGCGCCCACCCCAAGGTGCTCGCGGTCACCGGTCCGCACCAGTACGAAGCGGTGATGGACGCAGTGCACACTCATCTCACGCCGCCGCACAACCCGCACCTCGACCTCGTGCCCGGTAGCGGCCTGCGCCTCACGCCGCGCCACTACGCTTATCTGAAGATTTCCGAAGGCTGCAACAATCGCTGCTCCTTCTGCATCATCCCCAAGCTGCGCGGCGACCTCGCCTCGCGCCCGATCCATCACGTCCTTATGGAAGCCGAAAAGCTCGTCGCCGCCGGCGTCAGGGAACTCCTCGTCATCAGCCAGGATACCTCCGCCTACGGACTGGACATCAGGTACAAGCCGGAAACCTGGCGCGGCGCCGAATACGAGACGCGCTTCCTCGATCTCGCAAAAGGTCTCGGCAGCCTCGGCGTCTGGACGCGGATGCACTATGTCTATCCCTACCCCCACGTCGACAATGTGATCCCGCTGATGGCCGAAGGCCTGATCACACCCTACCTCGACATCCCCTTCCAGCATGCTTCAGCCCCGGTCCTGAAGGCCATGAAACGCCCGGGCAACCAGGACAAGGTGCTGGCACGCATCGCCAAATGGCGCAGCGACGTGCCGGACCTCGCGATCCGCTCCACCTTCATCGTCGGCTTTCCCGGCGAGACCGAAGACGACTTCCAGGTCCTGCTCGACTTCATCCGCGAGGCGAAGATCGACCGCGCCGGCTGCTTCAGGTACGAGAACGTCGCGCATGCCGAAAGCGGCAAGCTCGGCAATCATGTGCCCGAAGACATCAAAGAAGAGCGCTGGCACCGGTTCATGGAAGCGCAGGCCGAAGTGTCCGCCGCCCGCGCGGCGGCGCAGGTTGGCAGGAAAATAGACGTGATCATCGACGGCGCAGACGACCAGTCCCCCGGCGGCTGGATCGGCCGCTCGAAGGCCGACGCGCCGGAAGTAGACGCAGTCGTCTACGTGACCAGCAGGAAACCCCTGCAGTCCGGCGACATCGTCCGCGCAAAGATCACCGGCGCGGACGATTACGACCTTTACGGCGAAACCGCATAGCGGCTGAGCCGCGCGACGGCTTCCTTTGCCTCGGCGGCACGCTGGCCCATCATCATCTTTGTATTGCGCGCCATCAGGCGAAGCGTCTCGCCATCGGCGGGTTCCGGCCGTCCACATCTGCAGAGACCGGCTTTCGTGATCCGGAGCGGATGCGCGTCGCCTTCATGCGCGCCTGTGGCCAGCCGCCGATGGTGCCGCGCCGTCAGGGCCGATCTGACGGCCCTGTTTGATAAAGCTTTCCGGAATTTATCGAGAAACAACGATTGACATATCGTATTTCGATAATCCATATGGGTTTGATCGCACATGAGAGGATCCCCGATGAAGACGGCACTCACCGCTATCGCCGCGTTTTCGCTGCTGCTTGCGCCGGCCGCGCTCGCCGAAAGCAGGTCCTTTTCCGCCTCTGACTTCTCGCGCATCGAAGTCGAAGGCGCGATGAACGTCGTCTATAAGACTGCGCCGCAGACGTCCGTGAGGGTCGAAACCAGCGGCGGCGATTTCTCCGATGCCAGGATCGAAAACGAGGGCGACACGCTCGTCGTCTCCCGCGTCAGCGCCCGCAGGAAAGGCGGCTTCTTCTCCTGGGGCGGCCGCTCGCTCAGCGTGTCGGACGACGGCGGGACCGTGAAGGTCAACGGGAAGAAGAAGCCGGTCTACACCGTCTACGTGACCGGCCCCGGCCTCGAGGGCGTCAAGGCCTCGGAGTCGTCGCGCTTTGAATCGGCCACGATCAAGGCCTCCACGTTTGAAGCAGGCGCCTCGTCCAGCGCCACGGTCACGCTGGCCGGCACCGCGACGTCGGCCTCGCTGTCCGCCTCCTCCTCGGGCGACGTGGAAGCCGCCGGGTTTGCCGTCGGGACACTGAACGTTTCAGCTTCATCGAGCGGTGAGGCGGACGTGCTGGTCACCGGCACAGGCAAGACCTCGATCAGCGCGTCGTCCTCGGGCGACGTCACACTCAATTCTGCTGGCGCCGCATCGTTCGATGTCAGCGCGTCGTCAGGCGCCGATGTCGAGCTTTCAGGCAGCTGCAACGCCATGACCGTGTCGGCCTCTTCCGGCGCGGACGTGGAAGCCGGTGACCTGCGCTGTGCCAGCGTGACGGTCAGCGCCTCAAGCGGCGCCGATGTGGACGCCTTCGCAAGTGGCGCAGCCACGGCCAGGGCGTCGAGCGGCGCGGATGTGACCATCGCCGGCAAACCGGCCACTCAGGATGGCTCGAAATCCAGCGGCGGCTCGGTCAGCTTCACCGGCTAGCCGAAATCAAAGGACTCGGGCTTCAGGCCCGGGTCCTTCCATTTAAGGTCCATCCCCTCCAGCGCGCCGCGCACCACACGGGCGACCGCGGCATTGCGCCGGGTGCGGCTGTCGGACGGGATAATGTACCAGGGCGCATGGCGGGTGGAACAGCGCTGCAACGCGAGCTGGTAGGCCGCCATGAACTGCGGCCACCGGGCGCGGTCATCGAGATCGACGGGATTGAACTTCCAGAGCTTGTGCTGCTCCTCCAGCCGTTCCTTCAGCCGGATGCCCTGCTCTTCGTAACCAACATTCAGCATGAACTTCAGGACGACCGTGCCGTTCTCGCTGAGGTGTTTCTCGAAGGCGTTGATCTGCTCGTAGCGCTTTTCGACCTCTTCGAGGGGCGCCAGCTCGCGCACGCGCACCACAAGCACATCTTCATAGTGTGACCGGTCAAAGATGCCGACATTTCCGCGGCGGGGCACTGCATTGTGCACGCGCCAGAGATAGTCGCGGGCGAGTTCCTCACTGCTGGGCGCCTTGAAGGCTTTCACTTCCATGCCGAGCGGGGTCGTGTCGGAGAAGACCGACTTGATCGTGCCGGACTTGCCGGAGGTGTCCATGCCCTGAAGGATCACGAGCAGGGAACGCCTGCCTTCGGCATACAGCATGTCCTTCAGCTCGTTGATGACGGCGGCGTCCTTCCTGAGGCTGGTCTCGGCCTCCGCCTTGTCCGGGAACACATCCCGGCCGGTCGTCTCGCGGGCCGACAAGTCGAACGCCTTGCCGGGGGCGGCCATCAGCGCCTTGCGGACAGCCGCGATCGAGGGAATGGCCATGGCTCAGGCTCCGAAATGAAAAGGCCGCGCCAGTCTGGCGCGGCCTTCCCGGAACTTCAAGG
>CALGEF010000407.1 GCA_937881755.1 uncultured Acidobacteriota bacterium | reverse complement strand
GGACGGCGACGTGCAGCGCGATCCCGTCACCGCCTGCTATGACGAGCGCACCCGCGAGTGGCGCATCCAGGACGGGTATACGGACGATCCGCACGGTTACTAGTTTTTTCGCGGTGTTTTCCCGAAACCCGTTCCCACTTTTCTGAACGCCGCTTCAGTGAGATCGCGCACAGACCAGCCACTCCCGGTTGCCATCGCCGCCGGGAATGGGGCTCGGCTGGGGCGCCCCGACGCGCCAACCCGCTGACACCAGATAGCTGAGGAATTCGCAGAGTGCTGCTTCTGTCGCGGCGTCATCGGTGACGAGGCCGCCTTTTCCGACATTCGCAGGGCCGACTTCGAATTGCGGCTTGAACAGCGCGATCAGCGTGGCCGGCTTCGCGGCCAGCGCCAGTGGCACATCCAGCACCTTGGCGAGCGAGACAAAGCCCAGATCACAGACGATCAGCTGCGGCGGCGCGGCAAGGTGCGCGGGCGTCAGGTCGCGCGCGTTGAGGCGCTCGTGCGAGGTGACGCGGGCGTCGCCCGCGATCTTCGCGTGCAGCTGCCCGTGGCCGACATCGACGCAGGTGACGTGCGCCGCGCCGGCGCGCAGCAGCACATCGGTGAACCCGCCGGTCGAGGCGCCCAGATCGAGGCATTGCAAGCCGGCCGGATCGACGCCGAACACGTCAAGCGCGCGCGCCAGTTTCAGGCCGCCGCGCGAGACATAAGGGTGGGCCGCCTCGGACTGGATGACCGCGTCCCGCGACAGGGTTTCAGAGGGCTTGGCGACCGTCTTGCCATCCGCGATGACGAGGCCGGCAGCGATGGCGGCCTGCGCCGCAGCGCGGCTGCCGAAATGACCGAGGGCAACCAACATCTTGTCGGCGCGTTCGGTTTGAGGCGTGTGAGGGTCTGACATTCCGGTTCTCTGCCCTATACTTGAACCAGAATCGACAGGAGTATCGACATGCTGAAGCCTTTTCTCATCGCCGCCCCGGCGCTGGCCCTCGCCGCGTGCGGACACGGCCATCATGGCCACGAGATGCACGGCGAGGATCATGGCGAGCACATGATGCACACGCCCGAAGTCAGCGCCGCGCAGCTGGTCAAAGAGCTGGCCAGGGCGAGCGCATCGATCCTCGGCGCGGACGGCAAGGAAATCGGCCAGGCGCGTCTCGAGCAGGGCCGGACCGGCCTGCTGATCCGGATGGAAATCGGCGCCGGGGGCCTGACCCCCGGCTGGCACGGCCTGCACCTGCATGAGACAGGCGACTGCTCGGATGTCGGCGCCTACCAGCTGTCCGGCGGCCACCATGGCAAGGAAACCGGGGCGCACGGGCTCATGAACCCGGATCTCGGCCCGGAAGCCGGCGACCTGCCAAACGCCTGGGCGGCGGCGGATGGCTCAGCCGGTTACGAGGCGTTCACGATGCTCACGCAACTGGTCCCTGCGCTGGGCGCGGACGGCCTCTCGATCATCATCCATGCCGCCGAGGACGATCACCGCTCCCAGCCGATTGGCGGCGCCGGTGCGCGCGTGGCATGCGGTGTCGTGACCCGCACAGACGGCTAGACGCACTTGCACTCCCCAAGGCACGGCGCGACCATATGTGCCAACAGAATCCGGGGAGGATCACCATGTTGAAACTATCGCGCCGGGCCATGCTGGCCGGCAGTGCAGCCACCGTTGCCATTGCCGCCTGTTCAAGGGCACCAAAGAAAGATGCCGCTGCGCCGGCACGAACCGTGCCGTCCTATGCCGACGGGACCGCGATGGCGGCGGGCATCGCAGCCGGTGAGACGACGGCGCTGGAACAGGTCGAGGCGGCGATCACCCGGGCGAAGGCTGTTGAGCCGCAGGTCAACGGGATCGTGACGGAGACGTTCGAGATGGCGCGCTCCGATGCAGCGGGCCTCTTGTCCGGCGCGTTCGCGGGGGTGCCGAGTTTCATCAAGGACCTGATCGACTGGCGCGGCGCGCCGACGCTGGCCGGCAGCCGGGGCCTCGCGGGGCACATGGCGACCGCTGATAATGTATTTGCCAGCAAGTGGCGCGGCGCCGGCATCGTCGCGCTCGGCAAATCGGCCACACCGGAAGCAGGACTGATCTCGTCGACCGAGCCCATGTCGAACGGACCAACGCGCAATCCGTGGGATGTGTCGCGCTTCCCGGGCGGATCGTCCGGCGGGGCGGCAGCGCTGGTCGCGGCGCGGGTGGTGCCGTTTGCGCATGCGAGTGATGGCGGCGGCTCGATCCGGATTCCGGCTTCGACCTGCGGCGTGTTTGGTCTCAAACCATCGCGCGACCGCCTGCCCTACAGCGAGCCGGGCGCGGCCCCGCCGCTGCAGATCTCCGTGAACCATGCGGTGACGCTGAGTGTGCGCGATTCCATCGCCCTCTTCCGCGCCGCCGAAGCGAATGACGGGACCTATCCGCCGCTCGGCGAGATCGCACCGCTCAAGCGGCGCCTGCGCATCGGCTTTGCCCCGGAGCCGACAACCGGGACGCCGTTGCATGCGGACACGCGCGCCGCGACTGAAGCCGCCGCGCAGCTTTGCCGCGAACTGGGGCATACCGTGATCGATTTCACGCTGCCGATCGACGGGGCGAAGCTGACCGACGCGTTCCTTCTCTATTGGGCCGCCGGGGCCGGGCAGTTTGCGCAGCAGGTGGCGGCCTTTTCGGGCAAGCCCGTCGGGCCGGAGATCGTCGAGCCCTGGACGCTGGGCCTGGCCGGCATGGCGGCGCGCCGGATCGCGGAAGTTCCGGACGCCATCAGCTACCTGCTGGCGTTCGAGAGTGCGTATCATGCGATGTTCGCGTCGCTGGACGTGATCCTGTCGCCGGTAACCGGCAGCCCGGCCGTGCCGATCGGAGAACAGGCCCCGGATGCAGATTACAACAAGCTGATGGAGCGGGTCTTGAGCTTTGCCTCCTACACCGCCCCCATGAACGTCGCCGGGGCCGCGTCGATGAGCGTGCCGCTCGGCTGGTCGCCTTCAGGCCTGCCGATCGGGGCGATGTTCTCGGGCCGCAAGGGCGATGACGGCTTGCTGTTCGAACTCGCCCTCGAACTGGAAGCCGCCCGCCCCTGGGCCGACCGGAGGCCGCCGGTTTCAGCCGCCTGACGCGCCAGGAAGCGCCCTGCGGCAGATGTCAGCCCTTTAGTGCGCTCAAGTTGCGTAAAAAGTCCGGTTCGCCTCTCACCGGATCTCTGCGGACAGGTCATTGAACCTTTCCATTCAAACCGGTCAGATAACCGGCCAAAATGACGGCATTCAATGTACTCGTATTAATTCTAATACGCTGTTATAATGAGTGTTATGACGAAAGATAAAGCGGACAAAGAACCGGCCAAAAAAGCGGCCACCGTAGCCAGCCCTGATCGCGGTGAAAGCATCGGTTTGATGGAGCCCATGCTTATTTCAGAGAGCGGCGGGCGGCGCAGCCCCTTGGCCGATCTGGCGCTCGAAGTTGCCGAAAAATCCTCAGGTTTCCGAGCCAGCCTGCCGGACGCCGTTGTGCGCGCGCTGTCTGATCTCGTGCGATCGATGAACTGTTACTACAGCAACTTGATCGAAGGCCATGATACGCACCCGATCGATATCGAGCGGGCGCTGAAAGCAGATTACAGCGCCGATCCCAAAAAGCGCGATCTGCAACTGGAAGCCCGCGCCCATATCGACGTTCAAAAATGGATTGATGAAGGCGGGCTTGATGGCCGCGCGACAACGTCCGAAGGCCTTAGCGAAGTTCATTTGCGATTTTGCAGTGAGCTGCCCGATGACCTGCTCTGGGTTACAACCCCTGATACGGGCGAGCGTATCAAGGTCATTCCAGGAGAATTTCGAAGCCGCGGCGTTACGGTTGGCAGGCACGTCACGATCAGCCCCGGAGCCGTGCCGCGCTTTATGGCGCGTTTTGAAGAAGCGTACCGGAGACCCGGCAAAGTAGATTCCATCATCTCGGCCGCAACCGCTCATCACCGCATTGTTTGGATTCACGCCTTTGCCGATGGCAATGGCCGCGTCGTGCGTCTGATGTCTTACGCCATGCTGAGAGAGGCTCTGAACACAGGCGGTATCTGGTCGATCGCGCGGGGCCTTGCCAGAAGCGTTGATGATTACAAAACCCATCTTGCCAATTGTGATCAGACGCGGCGCAACGATCTCGATGGGCGCGGCAATCTCAGCGAAGACGCGCTGGCGAGGTTCACCTCCTACTTCCTGACATCCTGCCTCGATCAGATCGACTTCATGAGAACACTTGTCCAGCCGGATGAGCTGAGGGCACGCATGCTGGTCTGGACGCAGGAAGAGATCAAAGCTGATCGTCTTCCTGCAAAAGCGGGGAGCGTGGTGGAAGCGATCTTGTTCCGAGGCGAACTGCCCAGAGGCGATGTGGACACACTGCTCGGATCAAGCGAGCGGACGGCGCGCCGCATGACATCATCACTCATCGAGCGCGGCGTTGTGACA
>CALGEF010000406.1 GCA_937881755.1 uncultured Acidobacteriota bacterium | reverse complement strand
CGTGGCGAACGTGGACGAGGCAAGCTCGGCGACCGGTAATGCCTATTCGAAGCTCGTCGAAGAACGCGCAAAGATCGAAGGCGCAGGCTGCGTGGTCTTCTCTGCCCAGATCGAATCCGAACTGGCACTGCTCGACGGTTCGGACCGCGAGGAATACCTTGCCTCCCTCGGCCTGACAGAGCCAGGCCTCACGCGCCTCATCCGCGCAGGCTATGAACTGCTCGGGCTGCAGACCTACTTCACGGCGGGGCCCAAAGAAGCGCGGGCGTGGACTATCCGTAAAGGCTGGACAGCTCCGAAAGCTGCCGGTGTAATCCATGGCGATTTCGAGAAGGGCTTTATCCGTGCCGAGACGATCGCCTTCGAGGACTACGTCGCCTTTGGCGGCGAAGTGGGCGCGAAGGATAACGGCAGGATGCGCTCGGAAGGCAAGGAGTACATCGTCCAGGACGGCGACGTGATGCTCTTCCGGTTCAACGTATAAACCCTGTCAGGGCGCTCCCTGGAAACCGGGCGTGTCTTCGATGGGCTTGCGGGTCAGGTCCATGCCGAGCGACAGAACGATCGCCGAGGCGATAAAGACCGATGAATAGGTCCCGATCACAATCCCCCAGATCAGCGCAAAGCTCATGCCGCGCAGCACCGGGCCGCCAAGGAAGAAGATCGCGAGCAGCGCGAGCAGCGTCGTCCCGGAAGTCAGCAGCGTCCGCGACAGCGTCGAGTTCAGGGCGAGGTCGATGACATCCCGGTCGGCCATCTTCTTATACTTGCGCTTCTCTTCCCGGACACGGTCGAACACAACCACAGTATCGTTCATCGAATAGCCGATGATCGTGAGCAGGGCGGCGATTGTCGTCAGGTTGAACTCGAGTTGCAGGAATGCAAACACGCCAAGCGTGATGGTCACATCGTGTGCCAGTGCGGCCACGGCGCCGATTGAAAACTGCCATTCGAACCTGTACCAGATATAGGCCAGCATCAGCGCCAGAGCCACGACCAGCGCCGTGATGCCGTCCCGGAAAAGCTCCTGCGACACCTTCGGGCCGACCGAGTCGTTGCGCAGGATCTGGGCATCCGTGACGCCGAGCTTTTGCTTCAGGTTGCGGACCACCAGCTCATTGGTCGCGCCGCTTGCACGTTCGACTTTCTCTTCCGGCGACAGCGCCCTGAACTCATCATCCAGGAGGGCTTCCGGCGCATCGCCAAACTTGATCACCACGATTCTGCGCGCGTCGGCACCGACGGCCGCGTTAACGTCGGCGCCGAAAGGAATGGCCGCCCGCACGCTGGTTTCATTGACACTGTCGGTCGCTTCTATCTCCATCGCTGTGCCGCCGGCGAAGTCGACGCCGAAGTTGAGGCCGCGCGTCGTGAGAAAGAAGGCCGAGGCAGCCAGCATCGCGACCGAGAAGATGATCCCGGCCATGCGCAGGTTCATGAACTTAAGGCTCGTCTGTTCGGGCCAGAATTTTATCAGCATGTTCGCGTCTCTCTGTCCCTAAACCGCAAGCGTCTTTGGCCGGAAGGCCTTGACCCACATCACCGTCAGCCAGCGCGTGATGACAAAGGCCGTGAACACCGAAGTGATGATCCCGATCCCAAGGGTCGCAGCAAAGCCCTTAACCGGGCCGCTGCCGAGCAGGTAGAGGATCGCCGCGGCAATCAGCGTCGTGATATTAGCGTCGAGAATGGTCGATAACGCACGTTCATACCCGGCCTGTATGGCCGTCAACAGGCTGCGGCCGGAGCGCTGCTCCTCGCGTATGCGTTCAAAGACGAGCACATTGGCATCGACCGCCATGCCGATGGTGAGGATGATACCGGCGATGCCCGGAAGGGTAAGGGTCGCGCCGAGCCCGGACAGGCCCCCGAAAATCAGCACGATGTTTGCGGCAAGTGACAGTACCGCAAAGATGCCAAGCAGGTTGTACGCGAGGATCATGAACACGGCGACAAGGGCGATCCCGATCACGGACGCCCGGATTCCCGAATTGATTGAGTCCTCGCCAAGCGTTGCACTGACGGTGCGCTGGTCAAGGAACTGAAGCTTGGCGGGCATCTCACCGGCCGAGATGATCGCCGCCAGGTCCTGCGCCTCTTCCATCGTGAAGTCGCCGGTGATGCGCACGTTGCCGCCGGGGATCGGCTCGTTGATGTTGGGCGCCGACATGATGGAATCGTCGAGCACGATGGCGAAACGCTTGTTGGTATTTGCCCGGGTCGTCTCGAAGAACTTGCGCGCGCCATTGGAGTTGAGGCGGAAATTGATCTGCGGCCGGTTGGCCTCGTCATTGCCCTGGCTGGCATTGGCAATGTCGGAGCCGACGATTTCGGGAATCGAGCGCACGAGCAGGGGTCCGGTCGAGGGACCGGACAAGAGGCGAAACCCCGGCTTGACAACACCGGCTTCGGCCGCCGCGATAGAGGACGCGCTGTCATCGACAATGTTGAAGGTCATCCGGCCATCACGGCTGAGCAGCGCTTTCAGGCGCTCCGGATCGGGCTCGCCCGGCGCCTCAAGCACCATCCGCGACGTCCCGGACGGGGTGATCGAGATTTCGGCAACACCGTCCGGATCGACGCGGCGGCGCACGATGGTCTCGGTCTTGGCGAGCGCGTCGGCCATCATCAGGTTTTCAGAATTTGGCGGCACTGAGATGACAATCGAATCGGGACCCGCGGGGCTGACCTCGAAGGTCTTTCCGCCAGCAAGACCGCCTTCCATCGGACCGTTAATCCTGTCGATCCGGCTGATGGCGTCGGAGACCGGGAAGTTCCCGGCCTCATCGGCGCGCGTCAGCCTGATCGTCATCGTGCGGCCGCTGACTTCGGCGAGGTGAGCAACCGGCTCCGCCGTATCGGTGCGCGCCAGCGCGGTACGCACCTCGCGCGCAAACACGTCCAGCCGCCCGCTGAGCACATCCTCGGAGCGGATCTCCATTTCGAGATAGACGCCGCCGCGCAGGTCCAGGCCCAGATTCACGCCGTTCCTGGGCATAAAACCCGGCGCGCCGGACATATTCACGATGTTAGGCAGCGCCATCACCACGCCCCAGGCGAGCGTCAGAAGGATCAGCGCTACTTTCCAGGGTGGAAACTGAAGCATGGAATTTTCCTCGCAACGCCGGCATCCAGCGTCCTGGCCCTAGTCGTTCGCGGGAACAGGCTCGGCCTTGTTGCGCACTTCGATGATCATGGCCTTGACCACGCGGACGCGGACATTCTCGGCGAGGTCGAGGGAGATCTCGCCGTCATTGACCTTGTTGACCTTGCCGATCAGGCCGCCGGAGGTGACGACCGTATCGCCGCGCTTGATGGCGGCGATCATTTCGGTGTGTTTCTTGGCGCGCTGCTGCTGCGGGCGGATCAGCAGGAAGTAGAAGATCAGGATCAGCGGCAGGAAGAACAGCAGCTGGGTAATGAGGCTCGGGCCGGCGGGCGCCGCAGCGGCCTGCGCAAGCGCGGGCGAAGCCGCGAAGGCGGACAGAAGGCCCGCAACCAACATTTTGTCCCGCATGACCAATTCTCCCTGATTCCAGCCACATGTAAGAAGTTGCCTGCGTATAGCTAGGGGGGGCGGGTTTGCAAACCCCGCCTGCAGGCTTCAGAGGACCGCGGCCCTGCCTTCGGTCATCGCCGGAACGTGCTGGAAAAACGGCGTTCGCAGCACACCGGCGCCCAGCGTGACCGAGACGATCGCCCGGTCATTGCCCCGCACCACAGGGGCAACGAGCCGGCCGCCCTGCCTCACCTGGCTGAGCAGCACGTCCGGCATTTCCGCCACGGCGCAGGCGAGCACGATCCGGTCAAACAGCCCCTGCTCCGGCCAGCCATCCCGGCCATCCGCCTGGCGCACCGTGACATTGCCGACCCCCAGCCGCGCCAGCCGCGCCTCACCCTCGCGCACAAGACGCGCGTAGCGGTCCACCGAAAACACATGCCGCGACAGGCTGGCCGCCAGCGCTGCCATGTAGCCCGATCCAAACCCCACCAGCAGCACAGTCGCCGAGCCATCCTCCGGCAGCGCCAGCGCCTGCAACAGGTGCCCCGTCGCGGCCGGCCGCAGGATCACCTGCCCGCAGGGGATCGCCAGCATGGCATCCTCGAAGGCCAGCGGCGCGATTGCCGGATCGTCCACGAAAGCCGCGCGGTCGATGGTCTCCATCGCCGTCAGCACGCACGCATCGGTCACCCCTTCCTGGCGAAGGTGCAGCAGCAGGCGCGCCGTGCGGAACGGGTCAGCGATCAATCCGGCCATGTCGCCTGCAGCGTCCGCAGGAAGGCCTCATGCGTCAGGTCCACATGCAGCGGCGAGACGGAGACATAGCCCTCATAGATCGCCCGCAGGTCCGTGCCCTCGCCCGGGCGCGAGAGTTTGCCCCGGTAGCCGATCCAGTAATAATCATTGCCGCGCAGGTCCTCGCGCCGGTCAGTGTGGATGATCGTCTCGTCCCGGAAGCCCTGGCGCGTGACCTGGATCCCGCGGACGTCGCCGGGCTCCACATCCGGGAAGTTCACATTGATCACCACATCCCCGGGCCAGCCCATACCGAGCAGCGGCCGCAGCGTCCGCGCGCCCCAGGCCTTGGCGGTCTCCCAGGGCAGCGAGCCCCTGTCGCGGAAGTTCTGCGCCTGGCTCAGCGCAATCGACGGCACGCCCATCTGCATGCCGAACATCGCAGCCGCGACCGTCCCCGAAAAGCTCGTATCCTCGGCAATGTTCTGGCCCCGGTTGACGCCCGACAGCACAAGGTCCGGCGGATCCGGCATCAGGTCCTTGCAGGCCAGCAGCACAGCGTCCGACGGCGTCCCGGCAATCGCCCAGGCCTTCGCCCCGACCTTGCGTACACGCACGGGCTGCGTCAGCGATATAGCCCGACCCTTGCCGGACTGTTCTTCCTCCGGCGCAGCGATCCAGATGTCATCGGACAACTGCCGGGCGATATCTTCAAGAACCGCCAGGCCGGGGGCGTTGATGCCGTCATCGTTGGTCAAAAGAATGCGCATCTGAACCTTTCTTCTCCCCTCGCCCGCTTGCGACAGAGGGGTCAGGGTGAGGGCCTTGAGGAGTTCCGCGAACCTGGGGTTGCCCCCTCATCCCCGGCCACTTTCCCCCAAGGTGGAGAAGGGAGCAGGTTACCTGATCTCGGTCACCCCGCCCATATACGCCACCAACGCTTCCGGCACGGTGACAGACCCATCCGCGTTCTGATAATTTTCGAGCACCGCCACCAGCGTGCGCCCTACGGCCAGTCCGGACCCGTTCAGCGTATGCACGAACTCCGGCTTCGATTTTGCATCCACGCGGTAACGCGCATTCATCCGCCGCGCCTGGAAATCCCCGCAATAGGAGCAGGACGAGATTTCGCGGTAGGTATCCTGCGACGGCAGCCAGACTTCGAGATCATACGTCTTGCGCGCCCCTGCCCCCATGTCGCCGGCGCACAGCAGCATGCGGCGGAACGGCAGCTCCAGCCGCTTCAGCACTTCCTCGGCGCAGGCCGTCATCCGGTCGAGTTCCGCCAGCCCTTCGGCTTCGCCCGCAACAATCGAGACAAGCTCGACCTTGTAGAACTGGTGCTGGCGGATCATGCCCCTGGTATCGCGCCCGGCGCTGCCCGCCTCGGACCGGAAGCACGGCGTGTGGGCAGTCATCCGGATGGGCAGCTGCGATACGTCGACGACCTGCTCGCGCACAAGGTTCGTCAACGAAATCTCGGAGGTCGAAATCAGATAGTGGCCTGACGTTGTCCTGAACATGTCTTCTTCAAACTTGGGAAGCTGGCCGGTTCCCAGAAGCGCCTGTTCACGAACGAGAATCGGCGTGCTCGTCTCCTGATAGCCATGCTCCGTAGTCTGAATATCCAGCATGAAATTCGCGAGCGCGCGCTCCATCCGCGCCAGCTGCCCGCGCAGCGCCACGAACCGCGCGCCGCTCATGCGGGCGGCGGCTTCGAAGTCCATCATTGACAACCCGCCCGGAACCTTCAGCGCTTCGCCAAGGTCGGCATGGTCCTTCGGATGGCTGATACCCTTCGGCGTACCCCAGCGGCTCTGCTCCACATTCCCATGCTCGTCCGCCCCTTCCGGCACTTCCTCCAGCGGCAGGTTCGGCATGCCCATCAGCAGGTCATCAAGCGCAGCGCGCTTTGTCTTCTCTTCGGCCTCCGCCGCCTCGATGGCGGTCTTGGCGTCGGCCACCAGCGACATCAGGCGCTCTGCTTCCGCCTCGTCCTTCCTGGCTTTCGCCTGCCCGATCAGTTTCGAGTTCGCATTGCGCGCGCCCTCGGCGTCCTGCCTGGCAGTGGTCGCGGCGCGCCAGGCGGTATCGAGTTCAAGCATGCGCGAGACCGTCTCCTCGCCCAGCCCGGCCTTGCGGCGGCTCCAGGCCTTGCGGAAGTCGTCAGGCGTCTCGCGGATCGCGCGGATATCGAACATGGGTCTCAGTGCCTTGAAGGGTCAGGTTCCTGGAGACAGGCTCTAATCCGCGCCGCCCCCTCCTGTCCACACTCAGGCGGGTGAACCAAACCCCGCCGGCAACGGCGATCCGGTCCCGTCCCCGTTCTCATTCTCGCCCGCCTCGCGCACCGCCTCGAACCGGCCGGCCGGGCTGGCAGCGCCCGGCTCGCGGTAGATCACCTCGATCCGCCCCTTGCCGAGATGGTTGACCTGGATTTCCGGCTGCAGCGTCTCGAGATGGCGCATCATCGACGCGAAGTTCTTGTGGCCGAGCCAGGGGCGCACGCCGTTCTCATAGGCCGGGGTAAACGCCGGCAGCGCCGTCAGCGCCCGCACGATCTTGGTCTTGGACAGCACCTGGTCCGGCATCCCCTCGCCCAGCGCCCGGATGATCCCGGCGGCCCGTTGCAGATCAGACGGCCCGTTGGCCTCGCCGTTCAGCGCCGCCCGCACACGCCCCATCAGCGGTGATTGCCGCTCCCGCTGCAGGGTCAGGGGGGCAATCACCGGCGGCGGGGAGCGCAGCTGGTACCATTTGCGGGCCGCACGCGCGTAGCCGAATGCGGATTTCAGCGCCGCGATATGCATCACGCCGTCCGCATGCTGGCTGAAGAGTTCATAGGTCGGGTCGGTTTCCTTACCGGCGGTCACGACCCGCAGGCCGGGGATCTGGACCCGGTTCACAACCGGTACGAAGTCGGAATCGGTGGTAAGGATGATCAGCTCGTCGAGATTTTTCGTCTGCAGGGCGAGTTCGATTGCATCCATGGTGATGACGATATCGGCCGAACTCTTGCCCGCGCTGATCTTGCGCTTGGCAAGGGCCCGGCAGTTGAACGCCTCGAAGCCCGCCCGTTCGAAATCGGGACGGTATTTGTCGAACTGCAGGTTCCAGTAGACCCGCTTGTGCACAAAGGTGCGCCGTTTCTGCCGATGCGACAGCGCGCCGTCTTCCAGCCATAACAGCCAGTTGGACAGGCTGTTGACCACGTCCTCGCCGGTCGCGCCGTAGATGTTGTCGAAATCGACCAGCAAAACGCTTCGTACGCGCGCCACGCAGGAGGCTCCTCGCTTCTCGGGACCCGGTTGATTACCAGCCCAGCACAATCGACACCTGCAGGAAAAATGCAACGGGGCTGCGACAGGCGTGCGCCACCCGGTCTGGCTATGGCGCAGCAGACTGCGCTTTTACCGCGTTTTTCTCGATCAGTTTTACGCAGAAGATCGAGATTTCGTAGAGCAGGTAGACCGGCCCCGCGAGCAGGACCTGGGACATCGGGTCCGGCGGCGTGAACATCGCCGCAAATGCCAGGATGCCGACAATGGCGTATTTCCGGCCCCTGGCGAGCATACTGGCGGTCACGATCCCGATCCGCCCCAGCAGGGTCAGCACCAGCGGCAGCTGGAAGGACAGGCCGAAGGCCAGCATCAGCGCCATCACGAGCGAGAGATAATCCCCCACCCGCGGCATCATCCGGATCGTCGTGCCGGCCGCCTCAACCTGTTCCATGGACACCGTAAACCGGGCAAGCATCGGCAGCATCAGGTAGTAGACGAACACGGCGCCCAGCGCGAACAGGACAGGCGCCATCACGAGATAGGGCCAGAACGCCCCGCGCTCCGACTTGTAGAGCCCCGGGGCGACGAAGGCATAGATTTGCCAGGCGATCACGGGAAAAGCAAGGAACAGGCCGGCGAATACAGCGAGCTTCAGCTGCGCGAAGAAGTATTCCAGCGGCGCTGTGAAGATGAATTCCAGCTGGGATCCGCGTACTTCCTCTGCCACCGCTGCAAACGGGCGCACCAGAAGGGCGTAGATGTCCTCTGCGAAGAAGAAGCAGATAACAGTCGACACCGACAGCGCGAGGATCGACTTGATCAGCCGGGCGCGCAGCTCGTTCAGGTGCTCAAGCAGCGGCGCGCGGCTCGATTCCACATCGTCTGTGATCTCAGGTTTCTCGTCAGCGGGGGGCGTAAAGCTCACGCCTTCTCCTCCCCTTTGACCTGCGGCGGGGCAGGTTGCGGCGGCGGGGAGGGCTCAGCGCCCTGGCGCATCACAGCGGAGTTGATGTCCGCCTCGGCGTTAGCGAGGTCTTCCTGTGCCTGCGTCATCAGGTTGGAGCGTTTCAGGGCCTCGATCTCTTTCTTGAGTTCATCGAGTTCGCTCTGCCTAGCGATATCATCGAACGCCGCCTGGAATTCCCGCGCCATCCGGCGGCCCCTGGCGACGAACTGGCCAAGCTTACGCATCAGCATCGGCAGGTCCTTCGGGCCGATAAAGATCAGCGCCGCCAGCCCAAGCAAGAGGATTTCGGAAAACCCGATACCGGGCAGCATGGCGATGCGCCCTCCGGGTCAGGCTGTCACGAAGAGGACTTCGTTTCGTCCTTCTTCGGGGTGATATTGACGAGCTCGTCCTTGTCCGCCGGCTTGTCCTCGTCCTTGAGGCCTTTGCGGAACGCGCCGATCCCCTTGGCCATGTCACCCATGATGCTTGAAATGCGGCCCCGGCCGCCGAACAGGAGAATCGCGACGACCGCAACCAACAAAATCTGCATCCAACCGGGCGCCATGCGCATTCTCCTGAATATAAGACCGAGTATAGGCGCCCCGTCCGGCTGGAACAATAGGGCGAAGCTGTTATGAGGAGGCATGCGCATCGCCACCTGGAACGTCAACTCGATCAAGGCCCGGCTGCCGACCGTGCTGGAAGTCCTGGACGCCATCGCGGCGGATGTCGTGTGCCTGCAGGAGCTGAAGTGCGAGACCGGCGCTTTCCCCTATCTCGAGATCGAGGAAAGGGGCTGGAACTGCGCCGTGCATGGCCAGAAAAGCTATAATGGGGTCGCGATCCTCTCGAAATTCCCCCTGGAGGACGTCTCGAAGGAGATGACGACCCTGAAGGACGATGCCGCCCGCTACATCGAAGCGACGGTCATGAGCCCCCGCCCGGTCAGGGTCGCAGGCGTCTACGTGCCGAACGGCAATCCCGCGCCGGGCGAGAAGTATGATTACAAGCTGGAATGGTCCGAGGCGCTGGAACATCAGGCCGCACAGATGCTGCGCGCCGAACAACCGTTCGTGATCTGCGGCGACTATAACTGCATCCCGGCGCCGGATGACTGCTGGGACGACAGCGTCTGGAACACCGACGCGCTCGGACTGGCGCAAACCCGCGCCGCCTTCCGCCGCCTGAAGTATCTCGGCCTGACCGAAGCCTTCGAGGCCTGCGATGGCCGGGCGCACCAGTACACGTTCTGGGACTACCAGGCCGGCGCCTTCCAGAAGGACCATGGCATCCGCATCGACCACGTCCTCGCCTGCCCCCGCATGGCCGACCGGCTTCAGGGCATCGAGATTTACCGGAAAGCCCGGGGGCTGGAGAAACCGTCAGACCATGTGCCGGTCATCGCGACGTTCGCGGACTGAGGCGGCGCAGGACCGGGACTGCCCGTCGCAGGCAGAAGGCGATTGTGCGGCGCCATCAGAGTTGATCACGGCCCCGCGCACCTCGTCAGAGGTTTGGCGGATGGCAGAGCCCGCCGCCTGCAGGCCGCTGCCAGGTCCGGCGATCGTATTGCACCCGGTGATCATCATCAGCGCAGCGGCGGACCCCGCGGGACGTTTCAGGCGCGCCGCGGCCGTCTCTCCTTCAGAATCCTGTTCAGCCGGAATAGTCTCACCCGGATAAGGCCTTTGGCCCCATCCTGCTAACCAGGCCTCTGGCCTCCCGGAGCCGATGCATGCCCCCGCACATCCTGCCGATCATTCTCCTGTCGATTTCGAACCTTTTCATGACGCTGGCCTGGTACGGCCACCTGAAGTTCAAGGCGGCGCCCCTTCTGCCTGTCATATGCGTCAGCTGGGGCATCGCCTTCTTCGAGTACTGCCTGGCCGTGCCGGCCAACCGCTGGGGGCACAGTGTGTACCCGGCGGCCTAACTCAAAAAGACCCGGGAGGTCATCACCCTGGTCGTGTTTGCAGGATTTTCGGTGTGGGTTCTAAAGGAGCCGCTCGGCTGGAACCACGCAACCGGGTTCGGCCTGATCGCGCTCGGCGCCTGGTTTATCTTCCAGGGCAAAAGCCAGCCCGGCAGGCACAAAGCCGCCGGTGAAGCTCTGATGGCTTCGCCGGCCGACATCCGGTTACTCCGTGATTTGTTTTTCGACTTCCCTGGCGACGTCCTCAACGATTTCGCCGCCGGCCTGGACGTCTTTGCCGATGCCTTTGACAGTGTTGCAGGCCGCGAGCGCCGGGATCAGAGCGGCGGCGAGAAGAACGGCTGCAAGTTTTTTCATGTGTCAGTCTCCTGCTGGGTTGATAAGGCAGACATTGGCCCTGCCCGTGAGACCGGGCAAGAGATCGCAATTGGAATCACGAGCCCCCTGTTGCCAAAATGCCTCAGTGTGTCCCGGGGTGCAGGAGCAGTTTTCAACCGCCCCGACTCCCTGCTAAGACGCGCGGTATGAAAACAGCTGTGATCGTCTTTCCAGGCTCGAACTGCGACCGCGATGCGCATGACGCATTAGCGAGGCTGACCGGCAAACCGCCCGCCATGGTCTGGCACAAGGACGGGGTGATCCCTGAGGGCACCGACCTCGTCATGGTGCCCGGCGGCTTCTCCTACGGCGACTACCTGCGCTGCGGCGCCATGGCCGGCAACTCACCGGTCATTTCGCAGCTGAAGGCCCATGCTGCGCGCGGCGGCTATGTGCTGGGCGTATGCAACGGTTTCCAGATTCTCACCGAAACCGGCCTCCTGCCCGGTGCGCTTGTCCGCAACGCGTCCCTGCATTTCGTCTGCCGGCTGCAGAAGCTGAAAGTGGAGAGCGCCAATACCGCCTTCACGAGCGCCTATACCGGCGGCAGCGAAATCGTGATCCCGATCGCCCATGCCGAAGGCAACTACTATGCCGACGCGTCAATGCTGGACCAGCTCGAAGGCGATGGCCGCGTGGCCTTCCGCTACGCCGCGGGCGAGAACCCGAATGGCGCGGCGCGTGATATCGCCGGCGTCCTGTCAGACAATGGCCGCGTGCTCGGCATGATGCCCCACCCCGAACGCGCGATTGGCGGCGCCGAATGCGGCGCGGATGGCACCCGCTTGTTTGAAAGCCTGATGGCAGCGGCGTGATGCGAACGGGGGCCGCCCTCCTCATTCTCGCAGGTGTCCTTGCCTTGCCGGCCTGCTCCGGAGCTTCAGGCAGCCCGCCAGCACAACCGGCGGGCGAGGCTTCGGCCGAAGCGCCTGCGGCTGCGGAAAACTTTGAAATCACCCAGGAGGAAGAAAGCACCGGACGCGGCCAAGCCATTGCCGAGATCGCCTGCGCCGGTTGCCACGCGCCTGGCGCCGCCGATGAAAGCCCGCATCCCGATGCGCCGCCGCTTCGCCTTCTCAGCCAGACCATCGACCTCGGCACGCTCGAAGCGCGTTTTGCCGAGGCCAGCATCAGTGACCATCCCGACATGCCCGACTGGCAGTTTGAACAAATCGACGCCGACGGCCTCGTCGCCTACCTGAAATCCGTGCAGTCCGGTCCTGCAGACTGAGCCTGTTCTGGACGTCCCCGGAGGGTTCGGTTACGTCTGGGTCCATGACCCAACGCGACCTCATCCGGCGCCTGCCCAAGGCTGAACTCCACCTGCATATCGAAGGCAGCTTCGAGCCCGAGCTGATGATGCAGCTGGCCGCCCGCAACAGGATCGACCTGCGCTTCAGGACGCTGGACGAGGCGAAGGCCGCTTACAATTTCTCGAACCTGCAGGAGTTCCTCGACCTCTATTACGAGGGCATGCAGGTGCTGCGCACCGAAGAAGATTTCCACGATCTGACATGGGCCTACCTGCAGCGCGCCGCCGCCGACAATGTGCGCCATGTCGAGATGTTCTTCGATCCGCAGGCGCATACGGGGCGCGGCGTGCCGTTCGGCGTCGTTACCGAAGGCATTCTCGCGGCGCTGAAGCGCGGCGAAACGGAACTCGGCCTCACCAGCTACCTGATCCTCAGTTTCCTCCGGCACCTGCCCGAGGAGGACGGCTTTGCGTTGCTGAAGGGGTCCGAAGGCTGGCATGACAAGTTCGTTGGCGTCGGACTCGATTCCTCCGAGATGGGCCACCCGCCCCTGAAGTTCGAGCGCCTTTACAAGCGGTGCCGCGACATGGGCTTCAAACTGTGCATGCATGCCGGCGAAGAAGGTCCGCCGCAATACGTGCGCGAAGCACTGATCGACATCGGCGTCGACCGGATCGACCATGGCAACCGCTCGATGGAAGACCCGGCGCTGATCCAGGTACTGAAGGACACGCAGGTCCCGCTGACCAACTGCCCGCTGTCGAACCTGTCGCTGTGCGTGATCAGGGACCTGAAAGACAGCCCGGTGAAGGCGCAGCTTGAGGCAGGCCTGATGGTGACCGTGAACTCCGACGATCCGGCCTATTTCGGTGGCTATATCGGCCGCAACTACGAGAAGATCGCTGATGCGCTCACGCTTTCGGACGCCCAGGTCGTGACGCTCGCCCGCAACAGCTTCGCCGCGAGCTTCCTGCCGGAGGCGGCAAAGGCGAAGCATCTCGCAGCCGTCGACGCGGCGGCGCGTTAACCGGATCGCAGATTGAGGCTGGAACGGCGGCCTCCGGCGGGTTAGAGGCCAGAAATGACCGATACACGCCAGCAAGACCTCCTCAACACCGCCTCCAGCCTGCGCGAACTCGGGCGTGTGCCGGAAGCCATTGCCGCCTACCGTCAGCTGCTGGCGGCCTATCCTGACATGCCCGACAGCTGGTACAATCTCGGCCACCTCTGCCGGCAGGCGGGCCTCGCGACCGATTCCATCGCCGCCTATGACGAAGCGCTGAAGCGCGGCATTCGGGGCGCCGAGGAAGTATACCTCAACCGGGCCGTACTTTATTCCGACGTCATGGCGAGACCAGCAGACGCGAAGGCTGACCTTGAAAAAGCCATTCAGCTCAATCCGGACTACCTGGCCGCGTATCAGAATCTCGGCAACCTGCACGAAGATCTCGGTGACCGCGAAGCCGCCAGAGCCACTTACCTGCGCGCGCTGGAGCTCAAACCGAACAATGCGATCGCGCTGTCGCGCCTTGCCGGGCTCCGGCGCGCGGCCTCACCCGATGACCCGATGATCGCCAGGATCAGGACGGCGCTCGCTTCAGGCATGCTGCTGCCGGCCGACAGGGCCCTGCTGCTTTTCGCACTGGGCCGCCTTCAGGATAGCTGCGGCGCGTTCGGGCCAGCCGCCGAGAGTTTTGCGGCCGCAAATGCCGGCGCGCGGATCGCGGCGAGCGGTAACGTGGCACCCTATAGCGGGCCGGATGAACTGGTACGCGCGGATCGTTTCGCTGCAGCTTTTTCCGCGCCAAACGCGCGGACGGGCGGCCTTTTGCAGCCCGATCCGCAGCCTGTCTTCATCCTGGGGATGTTTCGCTCGGGGTCCACCCTGCTCGAACAGGTCCTGGGTTCGCATTCGCAGGTCACGGCGGGCGGCGAAATGGAGATGGTGGCGCGTATTGCGCAAGGCCTGGGATGGGACCCCGCAGCCATTGCTGCGGCGCCCGCTGGCACCATCGACGAATATGCCCACGCTTACCTTCAGCGTATCGGGACCATGTTTCCCGGGGCCCGGATCGTGACCGACAAGCGGCCGGACAATTTCTGGTTCGTCGGGCTCATCAAACGGATGTTTCCCGGTGCCAGGATTCTCAACACCGTGCGCCATCCGCTGGATACGCTGGTATCGGTCTGGACCCAGTATCTCAGTTCAACCCTCGCCTATGGCTACTCGCCGGAGGACATCGCCTCCCATCTGTTCGCCGAACGGCGCATGATGGCGCATTGGGAACGTCTCTATCCCGGCGATATCCTGTCGGTTCCCTACGAGCAGCTGGTTAAAAACCCGGAGGCGGAAATCCGCCGCGTTCTCTCGTTTC